>JAOPYB010000380.1 GCA_025964835.1 Nocardioides sp.
GGGGCCCCGCTGGGGCACAATCGGCCGCATGCCCGCCTCCGCCGCCCGCGCCGCCACCGCCGCCTCGATCGCGTTCCACGACGTGCTCTCCGACGACGGCACCCGTCTGCGGGCCTGGACCAACGACCCCGACGGCACCATCGACGGGCCGACGGTCGTGCTCTGCAACGGCCTCGGCACCAGCGCCTGGACGTGGCCGGCCCTGCTGCGCCCCGAGTGCGGCGTGCGGGTCGTGTCCTGGAACCACCGCGGCACCGGCGGCTCGGACCGGCCCCGCGACCCGCAGCGGGTCGGCATCGAGGAGTTCGTCGAGGACGGCCTCTCGGTGATGGACCACTACGGTGTCGACCGCGCCGTGCTGAAGGGCTGGTCGATGGGCGTCAACACGATGTTCGAGCTCGCGGTCCGCCACCCCGAGCGCGTCTCGGGACTGTTCGCGGTCGCCGGAGTCCCCGGGGCCAGCTTCGACACGATGCTCGGCCCGCTCCGGGTCCCGCGCCTCGCGGCCCGCGCGCTCACCGTCAACCTCGCCCGCGCCATCAAGGTCGCGGGCGTGGCGCTGACCCCGATCACCTCGCGGCTGCCCGTCGGCCCACGTGGGATCGAGGTGCTGACCCACACCGGGTTCATGTTCCGCGTCCCCGACCCCGAGCTGGCCGCCGTCGCGGTCGCGGAGTTCCTCAAGACTCCCGTCGAGTGGTACTGCCACCTGGCGCTGCGCACCTCCGAGCACACGCGGGTCTCCCTGAGCGGGATCACGATCCCCACCCAGTTCGTCGCGGCGACGTTCGACATCATGGCCGGCGCCCGCCACCTGGCGTCGGCCGCCGCCCGCATCGAGGGGGCGACGTACGTCGAGCTGCGCGGCACCCACTTCATCCAGATGGAGCAGCCCGACCGGGTGCACGCGCTCCTCGTCGAGTTCCTGGAGAAGGTGGGCTGAGATGGCCCGAGGGACCAGCACGGCCCTCGGCGTCGCCCTGGGGTTCCTGACCCTGACTGTCTCGACCCTGTCCGGCTGCACGTCGGACGACGACTCGACAGCCCCCGGCACCACGCTCACGGCCATCCCGGCCTCGACCCCGGCGACCACCGACAGCGGGTCCGGGTCCCCCGACCCCGCACGCGCGCCCCGGGTCGTCGAGACCATCGCGACCGACCTGGCCGTCCCGTGGGGTCTGGGCTTCCTGCCCGACGGCGACGCGATCGTCACCGAGCGCGACACCCGCCGGGTGCTGCTCATCCACGGCCCGGGCCACCGGGTGCGGGAGATCGCGACGATCGACGCCGCCGCACCCCAGGGCGAGTCCGGCCTGCTCGGGGTGGCGGTGTCGCCGGACTTCGCGACCGACCACCTGCTCTTCTTCTACGTCACGACGGCCGAGGACAACCGGATCGTGCGGACGACGTACGAGCAGGGCCGGCTCGGCGAGCTGACCGTGATCCTCGACGACATCCCCAACGGCTTCATCCATGACGGCGGCCGGCTCGCGTTCGGACCCGATGGCTACCTCTACGCCTCGACCGGCGAGACCGGCGACGACAGCCTCGCCCAGGACAAGAGCTCCCTCGGCGGCAAGATCCTGCGGATCACCACCGACGGCGATCCCGCCCCTGGCAACCCGTTCGGCGACTCCCCCATCTGGTCCTACGGGCACCGCAACGTCCAGGGTCTGGCCTTCGACGACAGCGGCCGGCTGTGGGCCTCGGAGTTCGGGCAGGACGACTTCGACGAGCTGAACCTGATCGAGCCCGGTGACGACTACGGCTGGCCGATCGTCGAGGGCCGGGGCGGCCGCGACGGCCTCACCGACCCGCAGGTCGTCTGGGACGTCTCCGTCGCCTCACCCTCCGGCCTCGCGTGGCTCGACGGGCACCTGTGGCTGGCCTCCCTGCGCGGCGCCCGTCTGTGGCGCATCGACGTGACCGGCAAGCGTGCGGTCGACCCGAAGGACTTCTTCGTCGGCCAGTACGGCCGGATGCGCACCGTCGCGGTGGCCCCCGACGGCCGGCTCTGGGTCACCACCAGCAACCAGGACGGCCGCGGCGCCCCGGTCGAGGGCGACGACCGGATCCTGCTCGTCGACCCGGGCTGACGGCTACGCCGACGCGGGGCCCACGGTGCCGGTGACGGTCGCCCGGCGCGAGGCCCGGCGCAGGGTCGTGAGCACCGCCGGGCCGAGGACGACGATGGCCACCGAGTTGGTGATCGCGCGGCCGGTGTCGAAGCTGCCGGTCGACGTCAGCAGCGTGTAGACGCCGAACCGGTGCAGGTTCTCCCAGATCGGCGCGCCGGCGACGTAGGACAGCGAGCCCGCGTGGCCCGACACCTCGATGCCGAGCACGAAGGGCCAGCCGGAGAGGTTCATCAGCAGGCCGAACGCGTACGCCGCGACCACGCCGTAGGCCACCAGCATCGCGATCTCCCAGCGGCCCGTCGCGCGGCGCGGGAGCAGGCCGGCACCCATGCCGACCCACGCCGAGACAAGCATCTGGAACGGCAGCCACGGACCGACGCCCGCGGTCATCAGGGCCGACGCGAACAGCGACGTGCAGCCGAGCACGAACCCGAAGCCCGGGCCGAAGACGCGCCCGGCGAGGATCAGCAGGAAGAAGACCAGCTCGACCCCGCCGGTGCCGGCGGAGATCCCGCGCAGCAGCGCGTTGACCGCGCTCAGCACCCCGAGGATCGCCAGCACCCGCGGGTCCATGCCGCCCTCGCTGATCTCGGCGAGGACCACCGCGATCACGATCGGGAGCAGGGCGAGGAACAGGAACGGGGGGTCGACCCGGGCGTGGTCGGGCACCCGCAGCAGCAGCGGCCAGGCCAGCATCATCAGGCCACCGAGCGAGGCCACGCCGAGCACCAGCGCCGAACGTGGGCTGAGCGGCACCGCGCGGGTGCTGAGCCGCTGGGGGGTGCTCATGCCGAGCCGAGCGCGGTGACGACCTCGTCGACGCGCAGCCAGGGCGAGCCGAGGATCTTGGTGACCTGCGGCGCGAAGGCGGGCGACTCGGCGACGACCCGGCGCACCGGCCCCGACGAGACGACCTCGCCCTCGGCCAGGACGACCACCTCGTCGGCGGCCTGCGCCACGAACTCCACGTCGTGGGTCGCCACCAGGACGGCGTGGCCCTCGTCGGCCAGCGAGCGCAGGATCGCGGCCAGGACGTGCTTGGCGGCGTAGTCGAGGCCGCGGGTCGGCTCGTCGAGCAGGACGACACGGGGCCGGGCGGCGAGGACCAGCGCGAGCGCCAGCGCGAGCCGCTGGCCCTCGGACAGGTCGCGAGGGTGCTGGTGGCCGTCGATGCCGGGCACCAGGCGGTCCAGCAGCTCACGGCAGCGGCCCCCCTCACCGGCCCCGCCCCCGTCACCGGCCGCACACTCCTCGTCGACCGTCTCGAGGTAGAGCAGGTCGGCGGCGTTCTGGGGCAGCAGGCCCACGAGCTCGCGCCGCGCACCCGAGCTCAGCGTGGCCGGGTCCTGTCGGTCGACGTCGACGGCCCCCGCCTGCCGTCTGCGGCTGCCCTGAAGCGCCCACAGGAGCGAGGACTTGCCGGAGCCGTTGCGGCCCATCAGCGCGGTGACGCCGCCGCGAGACAGCGCCAGGTCGACCTCGCGCACGGCGACGGTGCGGCCGTGCACGACCGTCACGCCGCGGGCGGTGAGGCCGGGGCCCAGGTCGGGCGGCGGGACCGCCTCGGGCGGCAGGGCGAGCAGCTGCCCGAGGTCGCGGGCCCGGCGCCGGGCGTCGCGGACGCTGAGCGGGAGTGGGTGCCAGCCGGCGGCCAGGCCGAGCTCGACGATCGGAGGGACGACCGGCGAGGAGGCCAGGAGCTCGGCCGGCTCGCCCACCTGGACGCGGCCGTCGCCGGCGAGCAGGCACATCCGGTCGGCGAACGGCACGACCCGCTCGAGGCGGTGCTCGGCCAGCAGCACGCTCACCCCCAAGTCGTGGACCAGGCGGGTGAGCGTCGCCAGGACGTCCTCGGCGGCTGTGGGATCGAGGGCCGAGGTCGGCTCGTCGAGCACGAGCAGCCGCGGGTGCATGGTGAGTACGGAGCCGATCGCGACCCGCTGCTGTTGGCCGCCGGACAGGGTCGACAGGTCGCGTGAGCGGAGGTCGGCGATGCCGAGCAGGTCCAGCGTCTCCTCGACCCGGCGGCGCATCGTCTCGGAGGGCAGGCCGAGCTGCTCCATGCCGTAGACGAGCTCCTCCTCCACCGTGTCCGTCACGAAGCCCGCCGCGGGGTCCTGGCCGACGTAGCCGACCACGTGGGCACGGTCGCGGGGCGGGTGGCGCACGACGCTCGTGCCGTCGAGCAGCACGTCGCCCTCGAGACGGCCGCCGCTGAAGCGTGGCACCAGGCCGGTGACGACCCCGAGGAGCGTGGACTTGCCGACCCCGGTCGGACCGGACACGAGGACGAGCTCGCCCTCCTCGATGGTGAGGTCGACACCGTCGAGGACGGGCACGTCGCCGTACGAGAAGCGGATGCCGCGGAGCTCGATCACGCCGCCACCTCCCGGCGCCGTACGGGGACGGCCGGCGAGGCGCCGAACGGGATGGCCGCGGGCGGCGAGCACAGGGCGCCGGCGAGAGCGACGGCGAGGCCGACCAGCACGGCACCGCTGACCTCCGGGAACGACGTCAGGGCGGGATAGGCCACCGACACCTGGTGCCGCCCGACCCACCAGCCGACCGCGCCGCCGACGACACCGGACCCGACGACGGCGAGCTCCGGCCACTGCCAGGGGTCCGGGCGGTAGCGGGTGCGCTCGACCCGGCGGCCGGCGCTGAGCAGCCCGGCCACCGCGGCGACGGCGCCGAGCGCGAGCATCGGCAGCGCGAGGTAGCGGGGGGCGGTCCGGTCGAGCACGGCGTAGACGCCGACGCAGATGCCGCCGAGACCGACCAGCATGAGGGCGCCGGTCGCGCGGCGGCGGGCGGGCGTGAGCCCGTTGGCACGTCCGTAGCCGCGCGCGTCCATCCCGGCCGCCAGGGCGAGCGAGCGCTCGAGCGCGTCCTCGAGGACCGGCACCAGGAAGCGGCGCAGCCGAGCCACCCGGCCCGTGGCCCCGGCCCGCAGGCCCTGGGCGGCCCGGACGCGGCGCACGCTGTCCGCGAACTGCGGCAGCACGGTCACCGCGACGACCAGCGCGGTGCCGATCTCGTAGAGCGCGGGCGGCACCGAGCGCAGCAGTCGCTTGGGATTGGCCAGCGCGTTGGCGGCGCCGATGCAGATCACGATGGCGGCCAGCCGGAGCCCGTCGTAGAAGCCCGCCAGCAGCGACTCCTGGGTGACCGGCCCGAGCAGGGTGATCCCCGCGACCCAGTCGGGCAGCGGGACCTCGGGCAGGTCGAGCAGCACGTGCCCGCCGTACCCGCCGCCGAGGACCAGGCGGAACAGCACCCGCACGACCACGATCACGACCCCCACCCACACGTACAGCCGGAACGAGCGCGCCCACGGCTGGTCGGAGCGCCGGGCCATCACGACGACGGTGGCGACGCCGACCAGCATCAGCAGCACCAGCGGGTTCGTGGTGAGGGAGGCGGCCGTCGCGAGACCGATCGCCCAGAGCCACCAGGCAACCGGGTGCAGGTCGCGCGGGAGCCGGGCGCTCCCGCTGAGGGGCCCGTTCACGGCGCGGTGGTCCCCCGTCTGCGTCGTACGGCGGTCGCCGCGGCCGCCGCGAACAGCAGCACGATCCCGGCCGGAGCGACCCAGGCGGGGAGTCCGCCGTCCTCGGGATCGGTGGGGTCCGAGGTGGCCGGTGCGGGCGGGCTCGCCGACGTGGTCGGGGCCGGCGGGCCCGTCGTCGCACCGGGCGTCGCCGAGGGCCCCGACGAGGGCCGCGACGAGTGCTGGCCGCCGGTGTGCTGCTTCCCGGGGTGGCCGGAGCTGGGCGAGGCATCGCCCGATGGTCCGTCGGTCCCGGACGGCGAGGTCGTCGCGCTGCCCGGAGAGGCGCTCTCGCCGGGGGTGCTCGGCGTGGCGCTCGGGTGCGACCCACCGCCGGTCGGCGTCGGGTGGGGTGTCGAGCTGGGGCTGGACGTGGGCTCGGCCGGGTGTGACGCGGGCGCGGCGCCGGGAGCCGACCTGGTGGCGCTGCCGTTCCACGAGAGCGCGACGTAGCCGCCCTCGGGGACCTTCAGCGAGTCGACCCCCTGGCTCGCGTAGGACCAGCTCCCGCTCTTGCCGTCCGACCACCACAGGCCCCAGTAGGCGTCGGCGGGCGGCGTGTTGACGCACGGGTCCTCGCTGGGCGCACCGTTGACGCGGCAGATGAAGCCCGGCTGGCGCTGGACCCGGGTGAGCGTGAAGCCCGACTCGGTGAGCTGCGCGGCGGCGCTCCTGCCCGCGCCGCCGGTGTCGCAGACCTGCCGGACTCCCCCGCCGAGCTCGTGGAAGTCGACGACGACGGTCACGCCGTCGGCCGACGTGCACGCCGCGGCCGAGGCCGGGGCGAGCGGGGCGACGGCGCCCGCCGCCGCGGTCAGGACGACCGCGGCGGCGAGGCGCACGACGACGCGCACGGTCAGCGGGTGACCGTGAAGGTCGTGTGGGCCGAGCGGTCGCCGAAGGCGCCCCTGACCTTGACCCTGGCCTTGCCGGGTCGGTTCGGGACCTTCTCGGTCGCCGTGAAGACACCATTGCCGTTCGCCTGGCCGCCGACGCCGGTGCCGCTCGCGCTCCCGGCCCGGTCGGTCCAGGTGATCGAGATCGAGACCGACTCACCCGGGGCGAGCCCGCGGACCTTGATGACCTGCTTGGCGCCGACAGCGACCCGCTTCTTCAGCGTGACGGACAGCTTCTTGGCACCCAGGGCGTTGATCTCCGCGGTACCGAAGGTGCCGTCGGCGTTCGCGACGTCGACGGCGCTGACGGCGGTCTTGGCGGGGATGACGACGCGCAGGTGCGCCTCGCCGGCCCGGTCGGCGTAGCCGAGGACGGACTGCTCGCCGAGCATCGCGCAGAGCGACTCGCCCGGGGCGGCGTCCACGACGCCCACCGGCTTCGCGCCGCCGGCCCGGACGTACTCCGCCGTGAACAGCACCTGCGGGTCACCGGCGCCGGCCGGTGCCCACTGGAGCACCGGGAGCGCCTGTGCGGTGGCCCGGCGGAACTGGTCCTGGGTGTCGTCCGCGATCGGGGTGCCCTGCAGGGCGGTGCGGGCGGCGTCGTCGTACGCGATCGCGCCGGTGTCGGCGGGGTCGTAGTAGAAGCAGTGCGCGACGTTGGTGGCCT
>JAOPYB010000397.1 GCA_025964835.1 Nocardioides sp.
GACCGTCAGCCCGAGTTCACCCAGCTCGACGTCGAGATGAGCTTCGTCGACCAGGACGACGTGATCGAGCTGATGGAGGACGTCCTCGCGGCGATGTGGCAGCTCATCGACGTCGACATCCCTCGACCGATCCCGCGGATGACCTACGCCGAGGCGATGGCGAGGTACGGCTCCGACAAGCCCGACCTGCGGCTCGCCAACGAGCTGGTGGAGTGCACGGCGTACTTCGCGGACACCCCGTTCCGCGTCTTCCAGTCCGAGTACGTCGGCGCCGTCGTGATGCCCGGGGGAGCGAGCCAGCCCCGCAAGCAGCTCGACGCCTGGCAGGAGTGGGCCAAGCAGCGTGGCGCGAAGGGGCTCGCCTACGTGCTCGTGCAGGACGACGGCGAGCTCGGCGGGCCGGTCGCCAAGAACATCACCGACGAGGAGAAGGCCGGCCTGGCCGCCCACGTCGGCGCCCAGCCGGGGGACTGCATCTTCTTCGCCGCTGGGCCCACGAAGTCCAGCCGGGCGCTGCTCGGCGCCGCCCGCCTCGAGATCGGTCGCCGGTGCGGTCTCATCGACGAGGACACGTTCGCGTTCACCTGGGTCGTCGACGCGCCGATGTTCGAGCCCAGCTCCGACGCGGTCGCCAGCGGCGACGTGGCCGTCGGTGCCGGCGCCTGGACGGCGGTGCACCACGCCTTCACCGGACCCAAGCCGGAGTACGCCGAGACGTTCGGCACCGACCCCGGAAGCGCCCTGGCCTATGCCTACGACATCGTCTGCAACGGCAACGAGCTCGGCGGCGGGTCGATCCGGATCCACCGTGAGGACATCCAGAAGCGGGTCTTCGCGGTGATGGGCCTCAGCGAGGAGCAGGCCGAGGAGAAGTTCGGTTTCCTCCTCGACGCCTTCAAGTTCGGCGCGCCCCCGCACGGCGGCATCGCGGTCGGCATGGACCGGATCTGCGCCCTGCTCGCCCGCACGGACTCGATCCGCGACGTCATCGCGTTCCCCAAGTCCGGCGGCGGGTTCGACCCCCTCACCGCGGCTCCTGCGCCGATCACCGCCGAGCAGCGCAAGGAAGCCGGTGTGGACGCGAAACCACTGAAGGAACACCCTCCAGAGGCCTGAACGACGAAACATTTGCTCGCCGATCGCCGAGACCAGATCGTTACGCGCAGGTGATCGCGGGTGCGGTCTGTGTCACATAGAGTCACCCATCGGCGCGCACAGGCGCAGACCGGGAAACCCTGGTCTCGGACGATGATGGGGAGAGCATGTCGGCACAGACCGCCGGGCCCGAGACTCTGGGTCACCTGAGTGAGGAGCCGCCTCCGGTCGACCCCAACAGCAAGCAGGCCAAGACCATCACCGGCAAGTCGCCGCTGAGGATCGCCTTCGGTCGTCTCGCCCGCGACAAGATCGCCGTCGTCTGTGCCGCAGTGGTCCTCTTCTTCGTCCTGGTCGCGGTCTTCGCCGGCGCCATCTGCAGCATCTTCAACGTCGACACCGAGACCGTGCTGGCCACGACGCGCGTGGACTTCCTCAACAACGGCCTGCCCCTCAAGGGTCCTCCGAACCACGGCTTCGACCCGGCCCACCCCTTCGGCGTGGCCCCCAACACCGGCAACGACAACCTGGCCTTCTGGGTCTATGGCTGCCGCACCTCGCTGATGATCGCCAGCATCGCGACGCTCTTCGCCTCGGTGCTCGGCGTCTCGCTCGGCCTGCTCGCCGGGTTCCTCGGCGGCCCGGTGGACAAGATCATCTCGTTCTTCACCGACTTCTTCCTCACCGTGCCGTTCCTGCTGGCCGCGCTGACCATCGCCCCGATCGTCAGCCAGCGCTTCGCCACCTCGCCGCACTATGCGCGGATCCAGCTCATCGACCTGATCGTCGTGCTGTCGGTCTTCGGGTGGATGGGCATCGCCCGGCTGATCCGTGGCGAGGTGCTCTCCCTGCGCGAGCGCGAGTTCATCCAGGCCGCTCGCGTCCTCGGCATGCCCACGCGCCGGATCCTGGTCAAGGAGCTGCTGCCGAACCTCGTGGCCCCGATCGTGGTCAGCATCTCGCTGATGCTGCCCGCCTTCGTCGCCGCCGAGGCCGGCCTGGCCTTCCTCGGCATCGGTGTCACCTCCGGCATCTCGTGGGGTCAGACCATCAACACCGCGTCGAACTTCTTCGAGGTCTACCCGCTCTTCCTCTGGGAGCCGCTGATCGGCATCGTCGCGCTGGTCCTGGCCCTCAACCTCCTCGGCGACGCGATCCGCGACGCGCTCGACCCGAAGACCCGTCGCTGACGGACCCCCTACGTCGCCCCGATTCTCCTTGGGGCGCGATTCATGACAAGAAAGGCTGGACAATGAGACGGAACAAGCCACTGGCGGTCCTCGCCGGTGCCGCACTGTTCGCGCTCGCCGCGTGCGGCGGCTCGAGTGACAATCCGACGTCAGGGTCGACGAAGACGTTCGACCCGTCCGCAACGGACATCGCCAAGGACCCCAAGCGCGCGGCCCCTGCTGCGGACATCGACGGCGCCACCGCCGGGGGGACGATCACGGTCTACCTGCCGGGCGACCCCGGCCCGGACTCGCTCGACCCGACCGAGGGCTGGTCCGTGACCGGCAACTCGATCCAGCAGGCGCTGACGAGCCGTTCGCTCACGCAGTACGCTCGCGACCCCGAGTCCGGCGACATGGTCCTGGTTCCCGACCTGGCCACCGACCTGGGCACGCCGAACGGCGACTTCACCGAGTGGACCTTCACCATTCGTGACGACGCCAAGTGGCAGGACGGCAGCACCATCACGCCCGAGGAGGTCGCCTGGGGCATCACGCGCTCCATGGACTCCGACACCTTCCCGGGTGGCCCGGGCACCGAGTACTCCCAGACGTACTTCAAGGACGCTGGCAAGTACAAGGGCCCCTACACCGACAAGGGCAAGACCTGGGACGGCGTCTCCGTCAACGGCCAGGACATCACGATCAAGATGGCCAAGCCCTTCCCCGACATGGACTACTGGGGCGCGTTCATGGCCATGGGCCCCTCGCCGCTCGGCAAGGCCAGCGACCCGCCGGACTACGGTCAGAACATCCAGTCCAACGGTCCCTACAAGGTCGAGTCCTTCCGTCCCAACGAGGAGCTCACCCTGGTCAAGAACGACCAGTGGGACCCGAAATCCGACCCGGCCCGGCACCAGTACGCCGACAGGTGGGTCTTCAAGTTCAACCAGGACACGGCCAAGGTCGACCAGATCATGCTGAGCGACAACACCGACTCGCAGACCGCGCTCAGCACGGGTATCGGGTCGAACAACTACCAGCGCGCGAACACCGAGCTCGGTGACCGCCTCTTCCAGCAGTCGGCGCAGTGCACCAGCTTCCTGTCGCCCGACTACACGAAGATCAAGGACATCAGGGTCCGCAAGGCGCTCGCTTACGCCTACCCGTACCAGGACATGTGGCTCGCCACCGGTGAGGTCCCCGGCGTGACCCGGGTTCCCGCGAACTCGATCATGCCCCCCGGCATGGCGGGCAAGAAGGAGTTCTTCGCCGACGGCGAGCAGTTCAAGTTCGACCCCGAGAAGTCGAAGGAGCTCCTGAAGGAGGCCGGCTACGCGCCGGGCGACTACAAGATCTCCATGATCTACTACGAGGCCGACCCGCTGGCCGTCGCCGGTCAGAAGCAGCTCGTCAAGGGCTTCCAGGAGGCCGGGTTCACCGTCGTCAACGGCGGCTACCCCGTCCAGGACTCGCCGTACAACATCTGGCTGAACCCCGACGACCCGCTGAACAAGAAGCTCAACCTGCGTGGCGTCAACTGGTGCTCGGACTGGCCGTCCGGTCTCACCATGCTTCCGCCGCTGACCAAGACGGGCGCTGCGTACAACACCGCGCAGTTCTCCGAGCCGGCCATCGACCAGAAGATGAGCGACATCCCCTCGATGCCGCTGGCTGACCAGGCCGCCGCGTGGGGCGCACTGGACGAGGAGATCGAGACCAAGTACTTCCCGATCATCCCGACCGCGTTCCGCAACGACCTGTTCGTCTTCGGTTCCAAGATCGGCAACGGTGTCGGTGACGGCGCTCTTGGTGCTCCGGACTACAAGGACCTGTACGTCTCCCAGTGATCCGGTGATCGGCTGCTCGAGCTGATCGACGCCGTCTGACACACCGTTCCACCGCTTCACCGATTCACCTGTCGGGTGGGGGCTCCCAAGTGCGGGAGCCCCCACCTGCCAGCCCGGAGTTGCCCGATCTCCCCGGCCCTTGAGACCGGGGCGGGTCCGTCTAGTCGGAGAGAGACCCCGATGTTCGCCTATGTCGTCAAGCGCCTGATCGCAGGCATCGTGGTCGTGTTCATGGTCTCGATGGCCGTCTTCCTGCTGTTCTGGTACGGCCCGAACGAACCCGCGCGGCCGCTGTGCGACCAGCAGACGAGCAACCACTGCGACACGGCGCGGCTCGCGCGCTACACCGAGAACCTCGGCTACAACAACCCCGTCCTTTCCGAGTACGGCACGTTCGTCAAGGGCATCTTCGTCGGCCGCGACATGACGATCGGCACCAAGACCCGGCCCTGCCCCGCGCCCTGCTTCGGCTACTCCTACCGCACCACCGTCCCCGTCTGGGGCGAGATGAAGACCCGCCTGCCGGCCACGTTCTCGGTGGCGATCGGCGGCGCGAGCCTCTACCTGCTGTTCGGCATCCCCATCGGGGTGGCCGCCGCGCGACGACGCGGCACAGTGGCGGACAAGGCACTCGTCTCCAGCTTCCTGGTGCTCAGCTCCATCCCGTACTACCTCTTTGCCCTGCTCACCTGGCTCTACCTGACGGTGATCTTCGAGATACCGTTCCTGAGCGACACCGGCTACCACCCGTTCACCGACAACCCGGCCAAGTGGTTCTCGGGTCTGCTCCTGGCCTGGATCGTGCTGGGCATCTTCGGCTGCACGCAGTACACCCGGTACTCCCGCGGAGCCATGATCGAGGCGCTGAGCGAGGACTACATCCGCACCGCCAAGGCCAAGGGGCTGCCCGCGCGCACCGTGGTCTACAAGCACGGCCTCCGGGCCGCGCTGGTGCCGATCGTGACGATCTTCGGCATCGACTTCGGTGTGCTCCTCGCCGGTACCATCTTCACGGAGCGGATCTTCGACATCCAGGGCATCGGGTTCTGGAGTCTGCAGGCCGTCACGGCCAAGGACCTGCCCGTCGTCGAGGCGACGGCCCTGTTCAGCGCCGTGGTGCTGGTGGTTGCGAACCTGCTCGTCGACGTCATCTACAGCGTTCTGGATCCGAGGGTGAGGCTTTCGTGACCGTGACCGAACAGACCAGTGCATCCCTTCAAGGTCGATCGGCCGGTGATGGCCCGTTCCTCGTCGTGGAGGACCTCACGGTCAGGTTCCCGACCGAGGACGGCTTCATCACCGCCGTCCACGGTCTGAGCTACACCGTCGAGCTCGGCAAGACCCTCGGCATCGTCGGCGAGTCCGGCTCGGGCAAGTCCGTGTCGAGCATGGCCGTCCTGGGTCTGCACGACAACAAGACCGCACGCATCACCGGCTCGATCCGGGTGGGTGGCACCGAGGTGGTGGGGCTCTCGGAGAACCGCATGCGCAAGCTGCGTGGCAACCAGGTCGCGATGATCTTCCAGGACGCCCTGGCCGCCCTGCACCCGTTCTACAAGATCGGCGGCCAGCTGGCCGAGGCCTACCTCGTCCACCACCCCAGTGCGAGCAAGCGCGACGCCCGCCGCAAGGCCATCGAGATGCTCGACCGGGTCGGGATCCCGCAGCCGGACCGCCGGGTGGACGACTTCCCGCACCAGTTCTCCGGCGGTATGCGTCAGCGCGCGATGATCGCCATGGGCCTGATCAACGACCCGTCCCTGCTGATCGCCGACGAGCCGACCACGGCGCTCGACGTGACCGTGCCGGCGCAGATCCTCGACCTGCTGCAGGACCTGCAGCGCGAGTTCAACTCCGCCGTCATCATCATCACCCACGACCTCGGCGTCATCGCCGAGATGGCCGACGACGTGCTGGTGATGTACGCCGGCCGCGCGGTCGAGTACGGCCTGGGCAAGGAGCTGCTGACCCACCCCGAGATGCCGTACACCTGGGGCCTGCTCTCGAGCGTCCCGGACGTCACGGCCAGCACCGACTCACGCCTGATCCCCATCCCCGGCAACCCGCCGAGCCTGCTCAGCCTGCCCGCGGGGTGCTCGTTCCACCCGCGGTGCGTCCACTCCGACAAGGTGCCCGGCGACCTGTGTGCCACCACCATGCCCGAGCTGTCACCCGGCACCCGTGGCCCGAGCCACCTCAAGCGCTGCCACCTGGCGAACGCCGATGCCGTCTACCAGGCCGAGGTGCTGCCGGAGATCGCACCCGACCTGGTCGAGGAGACCCTCTGATGTCCGACGTGCAGCCCGACCAGAGCCTGGCGCAACCAGAGGGCGAAGCCATCGGCGAGCCCTTCGAGCGTGAGCACCTGACGTTCGCGGAGATGGCCGCCCAGGGCCACACGCCGGTGAAGCTCGATCCGAACGCCGAGCCGGTGATCGAGGTCGAGAACCTCAAGATGTACTTCCCGGTGAAGTCGTCCGGCGTCATCCGGCGCACGATCGGCCACGTCCAGGCCGTCGACGGGATCTCGTTCCAGGTGCCCAAGGGCGGCTCCCTCGGCCTCGTGGGTGAGTCCGGCTGCGGCAAGTCCACCACCGGACGGCTGATCACCCGGCTCTACAAGCCCACCGGGGGCCAGATGTTCTTCGGTGGCCAGGACATGGCGCAGCTCTCCAGCAAGGAGATGAAGCCGCTGCGCCGCGACGTGCAGATGATCTTCCAGGACCCGTACACCTCGCTCAACCCGCGCCACACGGTCGGCACGATCGTCGGGGCGCCCCTGCAGGTCCACAAGGTGGTGCCGAAGAACAAGGTGATCGCCCGGGTCCAGGAGATCCTCGAGGTCGTCGGCCTGAACCCCGAGCACTACAACCGCTACCCCAACGAGTTCTCCGGCGGCCAGCGCCAGCGCATCGGCATCGCCCGGGCGCTCACGCTGAACCCCAAG
>JAOPYB010000181.1 GCA_025964835.1 Nocardioides sp.
CCGAGACGCTCGAGGCGTACGAGACCCCGGCGCCCGTGGCGAGCGACTTCTGTGTGCGGTTGGAGAACTCGGTGACGTTCGAACCGTCGAAATGGCAACCGTGGAAAGTCTCCTTCGAGCTGTGCACTACTCCGGTCCACTTGCCTGACGACTCCGTCACGCACTTGCCGGTGCCGAGGTAGCCACCGGAGTAGGGGTTGTAGCTGTAGCAGGTGTACTGACTGCTGATCGCCAGCTCGGGCCGGACCAGCCGCGCTCGTTGATGGCGTTTCTTCGTGGCGTGCAGCGACTGCACGGACTGGAACGTGCTCGTGTTCTCGATAGCGATCTCGCCAGCCGCCTCGTAGTCGCCCTTCTCGACGCCCACGACGGCTTTGATGCTGGTCACCGTGGAGGATGAGATCGCGTACTCGGCGTCCATGTGGCGTACAGCCTGGACGTACATGAGGGCTGGGCTCGCCAGGGTCGGACCGGTCGCCGCCACACCTGTTGCGTGAGTGCCGCCGCCTCGAGCCGAACGGGCGTTGGCGGTGCGGTCCACCACATGGCCGCCACAAACCCACGCCGAGCGGTTGCCGTGCGTGCCGCGTAGGACGAGCGAGTCATCCGCATGTAGAAGCTCCCGCCCTTGCCGTGCCGGTGGGTGACGACGTCGAGGTTGATGCGTCCATTGTGTCGTTGCGCGTACTTCGACAACGCCGGGGCGCGGCAAATCTTGATGTTCAAATCCGCGTCTGCCGGTACGCCCGCCGCCGAGTGCCCGGTCGTGGTCGTGCAGGAACACCGCGATGTCGTGGCGCCGCAGGACCCGCCCGCCAACCGTGACCGCTCTGCCCGGCACGTGGATGGAGGCCTCGTCCGGCAGGGACTGGCGGCGCAACCGGGCCACGGCGACCTTGCTGGCCCACATCGTGATGGGCGCATGGGCGAGCACCTTGTCGAGCACGCCTGTTCACGCTGCGCGACGAGCACCGGGCGCTGCTGCCGGACGACCCCCACGTCAGGGACGTCGGCGGCCGCGTCCGCCAGGTGGAGGAGCTGCTCACCGAGGCGATCGACGAGGGCAGGCTGCAGCTCGATGCGAGCTCCTGGCTGGCCGGCCGCAAGGTGCTCTACCACGGACACTGCCACCAGAAGGCCGAGGTGGGGACGGGAGCGACGATCGCGCTGCTCTCCCGGATCCCCGGGGTCGAGGTCGTCGAGGTGGATGCCGGGTGTTGCGGCATGGCCGGTTCCTTCGGCATCGAGTCCGAGCACTACGACGTGTCGATCGAGGTGGGCGAGGACCGGCTCTTCCCAGCCGTCCGCGCCGAACCGGAGGACACCGTCGTGGCCGCGAAGGGGTGTCCTGCCGCCAGCAGATCCAGCACGGCACCGAGCGCCGGGCGATGCACCCGGTCGAGCTCGTCCGGAGCGCCCTGCTGTGAGGCCGCGATGATCGGGCTGCGCGGGGTGGTGACCTTCGACCTCTTCTCCGCCCTGATCGACTCCCGCTCGGGCGGGTCGGCGGCCTTTGAGGCCCTCGCGCAGGCACATCTTTGGCCGGTCTCGTGGCTCCAGCTGTACGACGCCTGGGATCCCCGCAACAAGGCCGCACAGCGAGACTGCGCCGGGTGGGAGCCGTGGCGGGGTCCGGCCGGCCGCGCCGGCGCGGCGGCGTACGCCAGCCTCGGGCTGGACGGCGACCCGGACGAGGGGGTCGAGGCACTCGTGCGCTCGATGCCCGAGTGGCCGCTGTGGCCCGACGTACCCGTCGGTCTGCCCGCCCTGCGCGAGGAGTGGCGGATCGGCCTGCTGTCCAGCGTCGACGACGACCTCTTCGCCAGCACCGCCGCCGCTCTGGTCGACCACGACGTGGCGCTCACCTCCGAGCGTCTGGGCGTCTACAAGCCGCACGCGGCGATGTACCGGCGTGCCGTCGCCGAGCTCGGGCCCCTGGTGCACGTGGCGACCTCGGCCGCGACGTCCGCGGCGCGCTCGAGGCCGGGATACCGACCGTCCGGTTGCAGCGCCCCGGCCACGAGCTCGACCCCGACGGTCCACGCCCCACCCACGAGGTCGACTCGACCGTCGAGCTCCCGACCGTGTTGGCGGCGGCGCTGGAGGGAATCGCCTGGCATGCGTGAAGCCCTCGGACCGCGGGCGTGCTCAGACCAGAGGCGCCGCGAAGTAGGTGTTCCGCTCGACGATCAGCTGGTCGGTCAACCTGAAGGCATCGGCGAACCGCAAGGTCACGTCCTCACCGGAGACGAGGACACCGGCGAAGCTGCCCTCCACGACGACGGCGTCGCCGTCCTCGACCAGGTTCTCGACGGTGTGGACACCATGCCTGATGATCCGATGCTCACGATAGAAGAGGAGCAAGTCCTGCCGGCCTCTGAACTCGTCGTAACCAGGCCGTCGATAGACCGCCTCGGGAGCGAACAGGGCCACCACCTGCTCAGGACTCCCGGAGTCGACCGTCGAGTAGTAGTTTCGGACTGTGGTCGCGTTGCCTGTGTGGGCCGCGTCCCCCGTCGCGGGTGGGTCCCCGATGACGATGTCCCATTCACGCAGGGTCGCGTTACGCGCGACACCGGCGACCGTGTAGGGATCCTCGGCGATGCATTCCTCCACCTCGGCCCTGGTCCCCTCGAAGAGGATCAATCCGCCGTTGTCGGCTGGCAGCGGGCCGGCCAGCACGACCTTGCCCTGGTCTGCGCGTCGGCTCAGATAGCGCAGGTGGGCCGGCCGGTGAAGTTGCCGGAGCTCTAGGCTCGCGTAGTCGAAGGCGTAGAGGAAGGTGGTCATGGCGACTCCGCTCGGCGGGCGCTGATCTGGAGGCGCACGTAGTCGATCGTCGAGTCGGGGATGAGCGCGGCGACAGCGCGCACGAACGGCGCCCGCTCCGCGGCCGGCAGCTCGCGCAGGTCAGGTCCGAGCACCACAGTGGCGAGGAATGCCTCGAACTGGGCACCGGCATCGAGCCGGATCGGGTCTGGCCGCAGCTCCACCTCGACGTCGTCGAACCCCACAGCCTTGAGGCTCACCACGGTCTCTTCAACCTCGCGGAAGTTCCACTTCGAGCCGCCCAAGTCGACCCCGAGCACCCCCAGAGCCCGGCTGACCGCCGCGATGTTGCCGCGCCCGCCGCCCTCGACGACCAGCCGACCCCCGGGCCGGAGCACCGAGGCCAGGCTGGTGAACAGCCGGTCGTGGTCGTGGATCCAGTGGATGGTGGCCACGCTCGCGATCGCATCCACCGGCGTCGGAAGCGTCAGCGGCTCCCGGATGTCGGCGTGCAGGACGTCGACCCTGTCTAGCCGGCCGGCGAGCCGCTCCTCGAGCCGAGCGAGCATCTGTCGGGAGCCGTCGACGGCGATGACGTGGCCCGAGGGCAGTCGGTCGAGCAGCAGCTCGGTGTCCCGCCCGGTCCCGCAGCCGAGGTCCAGCACCGTCTCGTCACCGCGCAGGGGCAGCCGGTCCAGCACGCCCCGGCCCCAGCCGAGGTGCGGCAGCGGCAGCGCGTCGTACGTCGACGCGTCCCATTCGTAGAGCTGGGTCATTCAATCCGTCCTTCCAGTTGTGGGACTCGGCCGGCTCTCATGCACGGGCGGGACGCAGGCCATGAAGCACCCCCATCACGGACCCGGTCAGGGCGTCGTCGGGGCCTTCGCCGGGGTGGGTCTGGAGCTCCGCCGCGACCAGGTCGCCCACCTTCTCGGTGCTGTGTCCCATGGCCGGACCGGCCAGCGCCGGCAGCCGGGTGAGGACGCGCGCGACGGCGTGCTCCACCGCCATCGCCGCGTCGGGCTCGCCCAGCCAGGCCAGACCGAGGGCGCCCGAGAGGATCGCGGCCATCGGGTTCGCCCAGCCGCGCCCGGCGATGTCAGGCGCGGACCCGTGGACCGCTTCGAACATGCTCGGGCCGCTGGCGGTGATGTTGAGGTTGGCGCTGCTCGCGACCCCGAGTCCGCCCTGGATGGTCGCGCCGAGGTCGGAGATGATGTCGCCGAACAGGTTGTCGGTCACGACGACGTCGAACCGCTCCGGCGTGAGCGGCAGGTGCTGACACATCGCGTCGACGTGCACGTAGTCGACCTCCACGTCCGGGTGCTCCGCGGCGGCCCGCTCGACTGCCTCGGCGTACATCGCCCCGGCATGGACGAGCACGTTGGTCTTGTGACACAGGGTCAGCTTCTTGCGCCGCCGCTCCGCGAGCCGGAACGAGAAGTCGACGACGTTGCTCACGGCCTCAAGCGTGTTCACCGACTCCTGCAACGCCACGGCGCGGTTCTCCCCGCGCCACAATGTCGAGCCCTCGGAGGTGTACATGCCCTCGGAGTTCTCTCGCACGATGAGCAGGTTGCACCGCTCAGGGGTCAGGTCGCGCATCGGTGACCGTACGCCCGGATAGAGCCGCACCGGCCGCAGGTTGATCGACTGGCGCAGTCGCGAACGGAGCCGGAGGATCAGCCCCCGCTCGAGCACGCCCGGCGGGACCCGGGGGTCGCCGAGCGCCCCGAACAGGATCGCGTCGTGCTTGCTCAGCTCTGCGATGTCGGCCTCGTCGATGACGTGGCCGTCCTCGAGGAACCGGTCCGCACCCAGGGCGAAGTCCGTCCGGTCCACCTCGAAGCCGAAGATCTCGGCGGCGGCCAGCACCGCCTTGAGCGCTTCGCTGGTGACTTCGGGCCCGATCCCGTCGCCGCCGAGGACGGCGAGGCTGTAGCTGTTCGTCATGTGCGGTTTTCTCTTCTCTTCGGTGCTGAAGGGTGATGGGAGGCGTCAGCCGCGGACGGCGGCGGCGAAGGTGGCGTCGATCTCGGGTCGAGTCGCACGCCCCGCGAGGAGCCAGCTGAGCAACACCTTGGATCTGGGGCCGTCGAGCGGGCCGGACGTGATCAGTCCGCGGCCGAGCAGCGCAGTCTCCGAACCGTCGAACCCGCTGTAGGTGGCGGTGAGCGGCTCACCCGCGCCCGCTCGGGAGGTGAGTACGACGGGGACCCGCTCCAGCAGCTGCTGAAGTCCCCGCGACCGGGCGACCTCGCCCGGGAGGTGGCCGCCGCCGAACCCGGCGAGGACCAAGCCGTCCAGCTCGGCGCTGGCGAGGGCGTCCATGACCCGGCCGTCGTCGCCGATCGACATCGTCACGATCGGGACCCGAGGAGCCGGGTCCATCGACCGCGGGCGGGCCAGGCGCACCGGCCGGGAGCTGGTGAGGGGCAGCCGCGGACGCCCCTCGGCCAGGTAGCCGATCGGGCCCAGGGTCGGTGACCGAAACGTGGCCGTGCTCGACGTGTGTGACTTGCGCACGTGCCAGGGACTGTGGATCTCGTCGTTGAAGACCACCAGGATGCCCCGGCCGCGGGACTCGGCGGCACCGGCGGTCTGGACGGCGGCGAGCAGGTTGGCCGCCCCGTCCGCTCCGACCGCGTCGGACTGGCGCATCGCGCCGGTGACCACTACGGGGGTCTCCTCATCCCAGAGCAGATCGAGCGCGAACGCCACCTCCTCCAGGGTGTCGGTCCCGTGCGTGACCACGAGCCCGTCGACGCCGGCCCGGGACCGCTCCAGCAGCTCGTCGTACAGCCCCAGGACGTCCGACAGGGTGACGTCGGGCGACGGCTTGGTCATCACCGTGTGGGCGTCGAGCGTTGCGTAGCGGGCCAGAGCGGGCACGCTCTCAACGAGCGCCTCCGCCCCGAGCCGGGGCGTCACGACGCCGTTGACCACGTTGGAGGAGATGGTGCCGCCGCAGGTCAGGATCGCCACCACCGGCAGCGCACCGCCGTCCGTGCGGGTCCGGGTCGACTCAGACAAAGCGCCGGCCCTTGGCGACCTCGGGGCTGATCGACCGGGGAACCAGCTGACCGCCGGTCGGGTCACCCACGAAGGATCCCTCCTCGGCGACGACCGCGCCGCGCAGCAGCGTCATGGCCGGCCAGGCCGTCACCTGCCAGCCCTCCCAAGGCGTGTAGTCGGACTCGTGCAGCTCGTCCTTGGTGATCGTCTTGTCGAGGCCCGTGCGGAAGGCCACGATGTCGGCGTCGGATCCCACGGCCAGCGCGCCCTTCTGGGGATACATCCCCATGATCTTCGCGACGTTGGTGGACGTGGCGTTGACGAATGCGCGCAGGCCGAGTCCGCGCTTGTCGAACTCGGTGTAGAGCAGCGACATGCGTGGCTCGATGCCCGCGTTGCCGCCCACGACGTCGTCGACCCGGTTGCCCTGCGTCTTGACCTGGTAGGAGGTGCTCTGCTCGTCGGTGGCGAAGGCGGAGATGGAGCCGTCGGCGATGCCGGACCACAGCCGGGCCGCGTCCTCGTGCTCCTTCAGCGACGGGTAGGTGTGGTATTTCATCCCGTCGTGCTCTTCGTAGTCGTGGCGGGTGTGCAGCGCGTACTGGTGCAGGGTCTCGGCGAAGACCGGCTGGTCGTCGCGGCGCGCCTCGGCGATCGCGTCGACTCCTGAGGCCGCGCTGACGTGCATGAAGTAGATCGGGGCGTTGCCGACCTGGCCGGCCAGCCGGATGACCCGGCGGAACGACAGGTCCTCCGAGAGCGAGTTGTGGACGAGATGCATGTTCGTGTACTCCATGCGATCCTCCTCGAGGAGCCGCCGGTACATGTGCTGGACGATGTCGTCGTCCTCGGAGTGGATGGCCACGATCCCGCCGTTGTCCCGGGTGGTCTCCAGGACCTCCTGCAGCGAGCCGAAGTCGATCATCAGTGGTACGCCGCCCACGGGCGCCGAGGGGAAGACGTTGGTGGTGAACACCTTGAAGCTCGGGAACCCCGCGTCGATGGTCTCCGGGATCTGGGCCACGGTGGCCCGGTCCAGGCGCCCTCGCAGCACGACGTGGAAGGAGTAGTCGATCGGGCTGACCGAGTCCCAGCGCTCGCGCACCCGGTCGATGCCGGACCGGATGGACTCGTCCTGGTCCTTCCAGACGAAGTCGATGAGCATCGTGGTCCCACCGATCAAGGCCGCCGTACCGACGACGTCGGGGCCGAAGGACACGGCCAGGTCGTGACCTTCGTGGTCGATCGCCAGGTCACAGTGCACATGGGGGTCGATCCCGCCGGGGACCAGCGTGAGCCCGGTGGCATCCACGGTCTTCTTGGCCTCCCCCAGCTCTCCGGGGTTGGCGATCGCGGCAATCTTCCCGTCCGTGATTCCCAGGTCGAGCAAGGCTTCCTCGTTCGGCGTGACGACAAAGCCACCGACCAACGCGACATCGAACATGATCTGCTCCCCTACTGAGTGGTGGTTAGTGACGGGCGCATCGTCAGATGACGCCCTTGTTCCGAAGATCCAGCAGATCGGTCTCGTCGAGTCCGATCAGGTCGTAGACATAGGCGTTGTCCGCCCCCAGCGCGCGGCCGAGGTGGTCCACGCGCGCGGGAGTCGCACTGAGCCGGGGGACGGGACCCTGGACGGTCATCCGCTCCAGGTCGTCGTCCGGCAAGGAGACGTAGGTGCCGCGCGCGGTCAGGTGCGGGTCAGCCAGTAGCTTCGGCGCGTCGTACACCGGAGCGGCGGCCACACCCCACGCGTCGAACTCGGCCATGGCGTCGTCGAGGCTGCGCTCCGCCACCCAGGCGGCCACCAGGTCGTCGATCTCGTCAGCGTGCTGCAGCCGCTGCTGGGGATCGGCGTACGCCGGGTCGTCGGCCAGCTCGGGGCGGCCGATGGCCCGATAGACCCGTAGCGCCAGCGACGGCGTGCTGCCCGAAAGCGCGATCCAGTCGCCGTCGTTGGTCTGGTAGGTGTTGCGGGGCACGGTGATCGGCCACTTGTTGCCGGTCCGGGCGTCGATGGTGCCCAACTGGTCGAAGGTGAGGATCGACTGCTCGAGCAGCCGCGCCAAGGGCTCGACGAGGCTGAGGTCGATCAGCTGCCCCGTCCCGCCATGGCAGTCGCGGTGATAGAGCGCCGCCAGTACTGCATAGGTCCCGCTGAGCGAGGCCACGCCGTCGGCGAGCATGAACTGCGGCAGCGTGGGTGGGCCGTCGCGCTCCCCCGTGGTGTGAGCGAACCCGCTCATCGCCTCGCCCAGCGTGCCGAAGCCGGGCTTGTCGCTGGCCGGCCCCCCGGCACCGAAGCCCGTGACGTGCAGGACCACGAGCCCCGGATTGGCCTCAGCCAGTCTTGGGTAGTCCAGGCCCCACCGAGCCAGGGTGCTCGGGCGGGCGTTGAGGATCAGCACGTCGGCCACCGACGCGAGCCGGCGCAGCAGATCCTGGCCCTCCGGGACGCGGAGGTTGATCGTGGCGGTCAGCTTGTTGCGGGCGACGCTCTTCCACATCAGCCCGGTGCCGTTCCTCTGGGAGCCCCAGTTGCGTAGGGGGTCCCCTTCACCGGGTTGTTCGAGCTTGATCACCTCGGCGCCGAGCTCCGCCAGGTAGGTGCCGGCCAACGGGCCGGCCGCGAGCGTCGCCGCGTCGATCACGCGTACGCCGGCGAGAGCGGACACCGGGTTCGGTGACGTGATCGGCCCGGTCTCGGTCACCGGGCTGCCTCGATGATGCGCTGCGCGCGCTGCACGACCGGGTAGTCGACCAGTCGGCCGTCGACGACCACCGCGGCGTTGCCGGCCTGCTCCGCGACCGCGAACGCGGCGACGATGCGGCGGGCGGCGTCCGCCTCCTCGGCGGAGGGCGCGAAGCCGGTGTGGCTCAGGGCGACCTGGCTGGGGTGGATCAGCATCTTGCCGCGGAAGCCCAGGGCGCGCGCCTGCCGGCACTGGGCCTCGAACGCCTCGGGTGCGCCGATGTCGATGAACGGGCCGTCCAGCGGCGGCGAGGTTCCGGCGACCCGAGCCGCGATCACGACGGAGGATCGGGCATAGAGCAGCTCCTCGGCCTGCGGGGTGTGGTCGATGACGTCGATCCCGACGTCGAGCATGAAGTCCACGAATCCGAAGATCGCGGTCTCGACCCGAGGACTCGCGGACAGGATCGGCACGGCGTTGTGGATGCCGCGACCGGTCTCCAGGAGGACCAGGACCCGCGTCTTCCCGACGGCGACACCCTCGCGCTCCTCGGCCCGGGTGAGCCACTCGTCGGCTTGCCGGATCATGTCGGCGTCATCCACCTTGGGGAGCACGATGCCGGCGAGGCCCGCACAGGTCACACCGTCGATGTCGCCCTGGGTGCGCCCGGTGGACAGGTCGTTGACCCGGACATAGGTACGCACAGGGCCGTAGCCCGCGACCGCCTCCTTGGCCTTGGCCCGCGCCGCGTCCTTCTCGGACTCGGCCACCGAGTCCTCCAGGTCGACCGCGACCGCGTCCGCTCCGAGGTTCGGCAGCTTCGCGAGCCGCCGGGGCTCGGTGGCCGGGCAGAAGAGCAGCGAGCGGAGTGGTGCGGGACGACCTGCGGATGTCATGTGAGTCCTAGGGATAGGGAACGGATGAGCGGCCAGACGGATCAGGAGTCGTCGTGGTTGCCCCACCAGTGGCGGGCGATGTCGTCACGACCGGTGATCCAGACGTCGCCGAGGCCCTGGGCGTATTCGATGAGCTCGCGGACCGCCGAGGTGCGACCGGCCTGCCCGGCCCATCGGGGATGAAGCCCGATCGTCATCATCTTCGGGCTGCCAGCGAGGCCCTCGCGGCGGTACTCGTCGAGCCCTCGACGGCAGACATCCAGGTAGCCGGCGGGGGTCAGTCCCGCCACGACGCGGGCGTCGTTGTAGGGCAGGCTGTCGTAGGGCACCACGAGGTGGCGCTTGCCCTGGACCTCGACGAAGTAGGGCAGGTCATCGTTGTAGGCGTCGGAGTCGTAGACGAAGCCGCCGTGCTCCACGACCAACTCGCGGGTGTTGACGCTGGCCGAGTAGCGGCAGTACCACCCCTCGGGCGGCTTGCCGCAGGTGCGCTCGATCGAGTCGTACGCCGCGGCGAGACGTTCCTGCTCCTCGTCGCGGGTGAGCAGCCAGTGCTCCGACCAGCGCCAGCCGTGACCACACACGTCGTGACCGGAGCGCGCGATCCACTCCCCGACCCCGGGGTTGCGCTCGAGGGCCACCGCGGCCGCGAACATCGTCGCCTTGACCTGGTACTCGTCGAAGAGGCGCAGCAGCCGCCAGATGCCGGCCCGGCTGCCATATTCGAAGACGGACTCGGCGAACAGGTCACGGTACTGGTGCTCCATGCCCCAGCCCGGGAGCTCCGCGCCGCCTTCGTTGCGGTCGTCGCCGGCCGGGTGAGAGTACTCGGATCCTTCCTCGACGTTGACGACGAAGTTCAGTGCCACGGTGGCGCCGTTCGGCCAACGCACCTCGGGAGGATTGGCCCCGTAACCGACATAGTCCCTCGGTGGACCCGGCGTCTTGGCGTTGTCGATCAGTTCCATGCGTGGTCATCCTCCGGTGCGGGACGCCCGCCGGGTGGCGGGCGCCGGGTGTGGAAGTCGGTCTGGTCCTGGTAGCCCTCGGCCAGCGCGATCAGCAGCCGGTCCGAGTGCCGTGGCCCGGCGATCTGGAGGCCGACGGGCAGGCCCGCGCCGGTGAACCCGCACGGGACCGAGAGCGCCGGCAGGTGGCCGAAGCTCCAGGGGTATGTCAGCCGCGTCACGTCGGGCAGCCGACCCAAGGTCGCGTCCTCGAGAAGCGGTGGCACGCATTGGGTCGTGGGGGTGAGGACGACGTCGGCCTGCTCGGTGAACAGCACCGCCAGGTCCCGACGCCACCGGTGCAGCCGCTCGACCAGCTCGGCCACGTCGGCCCCCGACAGCTCGCGACCCAGCTCCAGCCGCTCGCGCACCGTGGGCCCGAAGTCCTCGGGGCGAGACTCCAGCCGCTCCCGGTGCTGGCTCAGCGCTTCCGCCCGGATCAGCTGGGTGAAGCCGGCATGAGCTTCATGGGCGCCGGGGAGGGCGATCGGGACCAGGCGGTGGCCCTGGCCTTCGATCGTCGCGATCGCGTGTTCGACGGCGGCCGCGATCTCGGGGTCGCAGTCGTCGTAGAAGAAGTCAGACGGCACGCCGATCCGCAGGTCTCGCAAGGGCCGCTGTCCGCCGGCCGGGGGCACGCGGACCGAGCGGCTGTCCTCGGGGTCGTAGCCCACCATCGCGTCGAAGAGCCGACCGACCTCGCGGGCCGAGCGGGCAATCGGACCCACCACGTCGAGCGACCGCGCCAGCGGGAAGACGCCGTGGGTGCTCACGGCCCCGAAGGTCGGCCGGAGGCCGGTCACACCACAGAAGGCGGCCGGGATCCGTACGCTGCCGCCGGTATCCGTGCCCAACGCACCTGGCACCTGGTCGTCGGCGACCGCGCAGGCGCTGCCACTGCTGGAGGCGCCGGCGATACGACTGCGGTCCCAGGGGTTCACGCAGGAGGGATACATCGGGTGCGCCGCGAGGGAGAACATGAATTCGGTCGTCTGGGCCTTGCCCAGCACCAGCGCCCCGGCCGCCCGCAACCGGGCCACCACCGTCGCGTCCCGCTCCGCCACGCGGTCGGCAAAGAACTTCGCTCCGCAGGTGCTGCGCACCCCGGCCACGTCGATGTTGTCCTTGAGCACGATCGGGAATCCGTCCAGCGGCAACGGCTCGCCCCGGCGACGCGCCTCGTCGACCCAGTCGGCGTCGGCCAGAGCCAGGTCGGGGGTGGGCGTGAGGACCGCATGGGTAGCCTCGGCGCGGTCGCGGATCCGCTGTAGACACGCCTCGGCCGTCTCCCGCGCCGACGGCTTGTCGGCGACCCGGCGCTCGGGGGCGGTCTGGGTCACCTCACACCACCGCGTCCGTTGACGATCCGCCCACGCGAGCGTCCTCGGCGAGCGTGGCGTCGGCGATCACGTGCTTGTCCACGGAGGTCCCGGTCAGCTCGCGACTGATCTCCCCGTCGCGGAACACCAGCACCCGGTCACACAGCTCCGCCAGCTCCTCGGCCGACTCGCTCGCGATGATCACTCCGGCCCCCGTTTCGGCGACCGTCCGCAGCCGGTTCCAGATGTCCAGCCGCCCGGCCACGTCCACACCTTGGGTCGGCTCGTCCATCAGCACCAGCCGCGGTACCTGACTCAGCCACTTTGCCAGGACAGCCTTTTGCTGGTTGCCCCCGCTGAGCTGGCTCATCGGTGCATCCAGGCTGGGAAGGCGGATGTCGAAGCTGTCCACGAGGCGCCGGACGTAGGAGCGCTCCTGGCGCTGGTTGAGCAGGCCGTGCCGGAAGAAGCTGCGCACGGCCGGCAGGCTCACGTTGGTCTGCACGCTCTGCTCCGGGATGATGGCTCGCTGGGCTCGATCGGCGGGGATCAACACGATCTTTTGAGCCTGAGCGGCGAGGGGGGTGAGCTCCTCGACCGACAGGGTGCGGTTGGCCAGATCGGAGTCGCCGATCATCTCCAGCGCCCCCTGCCCGCCGCGCAGAGCGCCGTACAGCAAGTAGGGGATCTCGCCGAAGCCCGAGCCGGCGAGCCCGGTGACCCCGAGGATCTCCCCCGCCCCGACCTCGAAGGAAACGTCGCGCAGATGTTTGCCGGTGAGGCCGCTGACCGTCGCGACCGGCCTCTCGCGTTCATTGCTGACGGCGTGCTTGTAGTCGTCAAGGTCGCGCCCGACGATGAGCCGGACCACCCGGCGCTCGTCGAGTGAGGACGTCTGCTCCGTTGCGACGAGCCGGCCGTTGCGCAGCACCGACACGCGGTCGGTGTAGCGCAGCACCTCCTGGATCCGGTGCGACACGAACAGCACCGAGTCGCCGGCCGAGACCAGCTCCCGCACCGCCCCGAACAGCGTCTCGACCTGGGGTCTCGGCAGGTAGACCGTCGGCTCGTCGAGGACAAGCAGTCGGCCGCCGTCCGCCCGCTCGACCGCGGTCATCGCGCGGGCGATCGCCACGATGGCCTGCTCCACCGGCTCGAGCTCGGAGACCAGCCGCTCGAGCGCGATGGGTACGCCGAACCGCCGCAGTTGCTCGACCGCCCGCGCACGCTGGCGCCGCCAGTCGATGCGGCCCACCGAGGAGCGCTCGTAGTTGGCGACGGCCAAGTTGTCGAGCACGCTGAGCCCGCCCGCCAGGCCGAGCCCCTGGTGCACGAAGGCGAGTCCGTGCTCCGACGTCGAGTCGGGCTGGATGGGGAGCGGCACGTCCCTGCCATTGACCGCGAGGCGGCCCCGATCGGGGGTGTAGACCCCCGCCAACACCCGGATAAGGGTCGACTTGCCTGAGCCGTTGTGACCCAGCAGCCCGTGGACCTCGCCGTGCTGGATCTCCAACGAGACGTCATCGAGAGCCTTGCTGGCATTGAACGTCATCGTCAGGTGTTGCAACTCCACCAACGTGCTCATGCTCCCCATCCCTCCCTCGCCGTACGCCGGTCGCGCCTGGAGCCCTAGTTGATGCCCCAAGCGGACTTGTAGACCGACTCGAAGTCGACCTGGTACCACTCGGACTCCGGCGCGGACAGGTCGATGTCGCCCACGTTCGACTCGTCGAAGAGCCGGAGGTCGACGCCCTGGTCCTCAAGCGGCGCCTCGTCGCTCATCAGGCGAAGGAACTGGTCGGCCAGAGCCCAGCCCTGCCAGGCCTGGGGGGACCCCACGTCGGCGGCCACGATCTTCTTGTCCTGCAGCGCCTGCATGACCGACTCCGTGGCGTTGAACGTCACGAGCTTGACGTCGTCGCGACCGGAGGTCTGGATCGCAGGCGCGGCGAACAGGGCCATGCCGTCATAGATCGGCACGACGTACTTGATGTCTGGGTGGCTGTTCAGCGTCGAGTTCACCTGGGTGGGGATGTCGGTCTGCCAGCTGGCGACCGGCACGTCGTCCTTGACCAGCCCACAGCCGGGACAGCCCTTCTTCAGGGTCGCCTCGAACGCCTTGATCAGCGGAGCCGAGTTGCTGACCTCGGTCGAGGTGACGAGCTCCACGCCGACGCTCTTGCCACCCTCGGCGGACACGATGTAGTTGGCCATCGTCTCGCCTGCGCAGGAGTAGCAGTAGGTGACCTGCGCGTCGACGTAGTCGGGCAGCGCGGCCCCAGGGTCGTCGAACTGGATCGCGATGATCTTGATCCCGGCGTCGTGAGCCTTCCGCAGCGGCCCCTCGACCGCGCGCGGGTCGACGGCGTACAACGCGATCGCGTCGGCCTTGTCGGCAATCGCCTGGTTGACGCCCAACGCAAACTCGCTCACCGAGCCCTTGCCGTCGTGCGTCTCCACCGTCGCACCCACGAGTCCGAGCGCATCGGCAGTGGCGGAGTCACCCGTCTGGATCATCGGGATGGACGAGGCGAGATCGATGATCCACAGCTTCTTGCCCTTGGCCGCGGAGGGGTCGAACGAGGGCGGCGCTTCGAACACCGGCGGCTCGGCAGCCTTCGCCACGGCGTCCTCGGCTTCGTTGACGGCCGTGTCGCTGCCCTGCTGGGACGTGTCGACGTCGCCGGAGCTGTTGCACGCCGCGAGCAGCGCGGTCAGCGCGATCCCGACGACCACTGCACCCCGGCGTTGAAGATTTGTTCGAGCCTTCACTTGAAACTCCTCATTGTCATTGACATTGACTTGATGTGTTTGACTCCTGAGAGCCCGAGTTCCCCGGATCGGTGCTGAGGCCGGATCGACTTCAGGTCCGGCCCTTCGCCTGACGGCTGACGGCAACAGCGGCCAGCAGGATCCCGCCGTAGAAGATCTGCTGGATGTAGGACTCAGCACCGAGCAGTTGCAGTCCGGTGATGCCCGTGATGAGGAAGTAGACGGCGACGACCGCTCCCCAGACGTTCAGGTGGCCGGGGGCGATGGTCGTCGCGCCCAGGAAGACGGCCGCGAACGCCGGCAGCAGATACGTGGCGCCGATCGACGGGCCGGTGGCGCCCAGGGACGAGGCGAGCAGGACGCCCGCGAGCGCACTCAGTGCGGCCGAGGCCACGAGGGCAAGCGTGCGCACCCGGCCTACGCGAATGCCGGACAGTCGGGCGACCTCGCGACCCGACCCGACGAAGTAGAGGTGCCGACCGAACGGTGTCCAGCGCAGGACGTACCACGACGCCAGCGCAATCAGCAGGCAGTAGTAGAACGGCAGCGGGATGGACAGGAAGCGGTGTTGCCCAAGGCCGACGAACGTCTCGTCCAGGCCGGCCACGGTCACGTTCGAGATCCCGTAGGTGACGCCCGCCAGCAGGGTCGACATCCCGAGCGTGGCAATCAGCGACGGGACGTCGGCGATCACGATGAAGAAGGCGTTGGCCAGCCCGACCAGCGCTCCGGCGAGCACGGCGAGCACGACGACGAGCCAGATGTTCCAGCCCAGTACGCCGTTGAGCTTGCCTACCAGGGTGAGCGAGAGGCCCAGCGTCGCGCCGACCGACAGGTCCCACTCCCCCGCCACGACCGCGAAGAGCAGGCCCATGGCCACCACGACGAGGACGGCCTGCGAGCCGAAGATGTTGCCCATGTTCTGGGACGTCAGGAACCGCCCCGGCGCCAGGATCGTGAAGGTGAGCGCCATCGCCGCCCACACCAGGATCAGCCCGTACTTCGAACCGAGGGCCTGCAGCAGGTGGGCGCCGGTCCGGCTCTCGGGAGCGGCGTCCGGGGTCTTCGTGTCCGTTGCCGTCACAGGTCCACATCCAAGTCGTAGCGCACGGCAAGGTGGGCGAGCGCCGGGGACACCCGTCGACCCGGTTCCAGCCGGTGGATGAGAGACACCACAGCCTCGAGGATGTGCCTGGCAATCTCCCGCTCGGCGGCGTCCGAGTCGCGGCGCTTCCAGGCTTCGACGATGTGCTCGTGGTCCGGAATCGACCGCGTCAGGACCTGACCGTCGATCGCCCAGTAGATCTGCCGGTAGCGCGAGAACCGCTCCCAGTGCTGGACGAGCGTGGCGGACAGCGCCGGCAGGATCAGACCGGCAGGCATGCCGTAGAGCTGGAAGTGCAGCTCCCGGTTGGCCACGTCGATGGCGCTCATGTCGTTCGCCTCGCCGAGGGGCTGCGTGGTGCGGGCGAGCAGCTCGTCGACCAGTGCCTCCTCGGCCTCGTCATGCATCTGGGCGGCCATCCGAATGGCGAACGGCTCGAGCAGCAGGCGCATCACGGCCAGCTCCTCCGCCTGCACGGCGGACAGCGAGGCCACCTCGACGCCCAGCCGTGGCCGTGAGATCAGCCAACCCTCGTTCTCGAGGACCCGGAATGCCTCCCGCAGCGGGGTCCGGCTGACACCCAGCTGACTCGAGAAATCGTCCTGCCGCATCCGTTGACCCGGCTTCAGCTCGCCATTCATCACTGCCTCGCGCAACGTGTCCGCGATCTGGGTGACGAGCGTGCGGGAGTCGACGCTGGCGCGAAGGTTCATGAGACTCCTTGGATACAAACGACAGGATCCAGCAGACGGTAAGTGATGGCACTGGCCCCGTCAACCCCCCCGACAGCCGCATTTCCGCCACCCTCGGTCGCGGCCCGGCTCCGGACGGGCGGGGGACGCGCATTGCCAGGCGCTCGTTCACGCGGCTCGCTTCTCTGACTAGAGTCAGAGAATGGACGCCTCGCCGGTCGCCACGCTCCGCCACTTCAACCGCGCCTGGTCGCAGCGGGTGGGCGCGCTCGACGACTCCTTCCTCGGCTCGGGCCGCCCGCTCGCCCCGTCCCGCCTGCTCTTCGAGATCGGCCCCGGCGGGGTCGCCGTACGCACGCTGCGGCGGCGGCTCGGGCTCGACTCGGGCTACCTGAGCCGGCTGCTGCGGCAGCTCGAGGACGAGGGACTGGTCGAGGTGGTGGCGGACCCCGAGGACGGCCGGCGCCGGCTGGCCACGCTGAGCGCGAAGGGTCTGCGCGAGCGGCGCACGGTCGACGACCGCTCCGAGCAGCTCGCCCGCGCCCTGGTGGCGCCGCTGACGGCGACCCAGCGGGCGAGGCTGGACGACGCGCTGGCCACCGCGGAGCGGCTGCTGCGCGCGGCCACCGTCGCGCTCGAGCCGGTCGACCCGCGCTCCCCCGACGCGGTGACGGCCGTGTCGAGCTACTTCGGCGAGCTCGACCGCCGCTTCCCCGGCGGGTTCGACCCGGGCGACGCGCTCACCCACGACGCCGACGGCTTCGCACCGCCGTACGGCGTCTTCGTGCTGGCGCGCGGCGACGACGAGGTCGCCGCGTGCGGTGGCGTCCAGCGGCTGCCGGACGGGGTCGCGGAGA
>JAOPYB010000183.1 GCA_025964835.1 Nocardioides sp.
GTGTGCCCGGTCGAGGTGATGAGGCGCTGCGTCGACGACATGCACATGGCCGAGGTGTCGATCGCCTACGGCATGACCGAGACCAGTCCCGTCTCGTGCCAGACCCGCGCCGACGACGACCTCGACCGTCGTACCGCCACGATCGGCCGCGCGCACCCGCACGTCGAGATCAAGGTCGTCGACCCGGTCACCGGCGAGACCGTCGAGCGCGGGCGGCCGGGCGAGTTCTGCACCCGTGGCTACTCGGTGATGCTCGGCTACTGGGACGACCCGGAGAAGACCGCAGAGGCGATCGACGCCGACGGCTGGATGCACACCGGCGACCTCGCGGAGATGCGCGAGGACGGCTACTGCAACATCGTCGGGCGGATCTAGGACATGGTGATCCGCGGCGGCGAGAACGTCTACCCGCGCGAGATCGAGGAGTTCCTCTACGCCCACCCCGACATCGAGGACGTGCAGGTGATCGGCGTCCCCGACGAGCGGTACGGCGAGGAGCTCTGCGCCTGGATCAAGGTCCGGGCCGGCGCCGCCCCGCTCGACGCCGACGCCGTCCGCGCCTACGCCACCGGCAAGCTGGCGCACTACAAGATCCCGCGCTACGTCCGGGTCGTCGAGGAGTTCCCGATGACCGTCACGGGAAAGATCCGCAAGGTCCAGATGCGCGAGGAGACCGCGAAGGAGCTCGGCCTGTGACACCGCTGCTTCATCATGAGACGAGGTTTACCGCGTCAGCACCTAGCGGGTGATCAGGACCGGGATCCGGGCGCGGGACCCGTTGGCGCCGAGCCAGGCGACCCAGCCGTCGTCGAGGGGCACCGGGCCCCCGGCACGGGTGACCCTGACGGTGAACGTGGCGCTCTCGCCGGGCGCCAGCTGCACGGCGGCGGGGGTGACGGCGACCGAGTGGCGGGTGAATCCCGGCGCCGACGAGGAGAAGTACATCGCCCGGCGCCCGAGGTTGGTGATCGTGCGCCGTGCGGAGTCCTGGGAGCCGGCGAGCAGCACCGAGGGGGTGTTCAGGTCGGCCACCGAGCCGTCCAGCCACGCGCGGTAGTCCGCCGGCTCGACCACGTAGGCCAGCCACTGGGAGCCCGCACGACCCGGCCGGAGCAGCCCGGCGCCCTCACGCAGCGCGGAGGCACCGCCGACGCGTGCCGCGCTGGTGGCGAGCGCGGAGCGCACCACGCTGGGCGACCAGTCGTGCCGGCTGAGCAGTACCGCGGCGGCGCCGCTGGTGCGCGCCGTGGCGGCCGAGGTGCCGGACACGAAGTCCCAGCGGGTGCTGCGGACGTCGGGCGGGACCGCACCGAGGATCCCGACGGCCGGTCCGACGAGGTCCGGCTTGAGGACGGCGCCGGTGGGGTCGCCTCCCGCGGTGAAGGGGGTCACCCGGGCCGGGGCGTGCTTGACGCCGATCGGCCGCAGGTCGACGCGGCCGCCGGGGTGCCGGGCCAACCAGGAGCGCAGGGCGCGGGCGTCGGCGCGGTGGAGGTGGACGGTCGGGACGCTGTGGAAGTCGGCGTCGACCGAGCCGGCTCCGGTGTTGGCCAGCACCATGCCGACCCCGTCGGCCTGCGCGACGGCGGCGGACTTGTCGACCCGGCCGATGGCGCCCCGGTCGCAGAGCACGATGGCCCCGGCGACACGGGCCGCGTCGAGACTGCCCGGCGTGCAGACCCGGGCGTCGCTGCGCGTGGCCTCGGGGGCGGCAACCCGCGACGCGACCACGAGGCGGGCGGGGCCGACGCCACGCGTCGAGGCCATGGCGCCACCGAGCCGAACGCCGGACGGCAGGCGCACCTGGCCGCGGCGCTCCACCCCGGTGGTGCCACCGACCGTCGTCACCCAGGGGCTCGGGTGGGCCGCGAACGAGCCGGCGCCACCGTTGCCGGCCGCGGCGACGACCACGACGCCCGCCTCCGCGGCGCCGAGCAGGGCGCGCTCGACGGTGTCGAACTCGGCGGGACCGCCGACCGAGAGGTTGAGCACGTCGACCCCGTCGGCGGTCGCCTGGTCGATCGCGGTCACGAGGTCGGCGGTGGCGCACCCGTCGTCGGAGGGGTCCGGTGCGGTCCAGCACGCCTTGTAGACCGCGAGCCGGGCCTGCGGGGCCACGCCGCCGTAGCTCCCGAGCCGCTGGTCGTTGACCCGGACCGAGACGCCCGCGTTGCCGGCGGCCACCGACGCCATCTGCGTCCCGTGCCCCTCGTCGTCGCGCGGGGACAGGGAGGAGGTGGTGCGGACCTGGTCGGAGCCGAACCCCTCGACGAACCAGCGCGCAGCCACGAGCTTGCGGTTGCAGCTGCCGTCGGGCCAGTCCGGCCCGGAGCTGCACTCGCCGCGGAAGCCGCGGGGCGAGCGGCCCAGCCCGGGGACCGCAGAGAACAGCGGGTTCTCGGGGGCGATCCCGGAGTCGACCACCCCGATCACGGTGCCGGCGCCACCCCGGGTGGCATGTCCGGGACGTGGGGCGGCCGCGCCGGACCCGGTGGTGCCCGCCAGCCGGCGTACGGCGTTCTTCTCCACCGCCGTGACCTCCGGGTTGGCGGCCAGCTCGGTCGCCTGGGCACGGCTGAGGCGTACGGCGAACCCGTTGAGCGCGGTGGTCCAGCGGTAGAGCGGGGGCGGGGCCTCGACGCTGCCGAGGACGAGGTCCTGCTCGTGGCGCAGCTCCAGCTGGTGGAGGGAGGCGGGGAGCATGCCGCGGTAGCCCGCCTCACCGGGTCCGGCGAGCGTGACCAGGTAGAGCTCGCCCGGGCCACTCGCCGGCGGTGCGGCGCCAGCCCGGCCCGGAGCGGCGGCGAGCAGAGCCGTGACCAGGGCGACCGTGAGCGCGACCGCACCCAGGAGGCGTCGTACGACGCTCTCCGACGCGGTGCCACCGGCCGTCGTTCCCAGCACTTGTCCCACCCGTCTCACAGACGTCCAAACGTCCATTCTGACGCATGGACGAAAAGCGTGACAGGCGATGGGGGTCGGACGCCAGCCGGTGCCTACGCTGGGGGGCATGCCGGAGACCCGCTCGACCTCGCCGCTCGTGGTCGGTTTCGACCTCGACATGACGCTGATCGACACGGTTCCCGGGTTCGATGCCACGCTGCGGGCCCTGGGTGCCGAGCTCGGCGTGAAGTTCCCGGTCGCCGAGATGACGGCCCGCCTCGGCCCGCCCCTCGAGACGCTGCTGTCGGGGCACCTCGCGGACGACGCCATCGGCCCGGCCGGCGACCGGTTCCGGGCCCTGTACCCCGACCACGGCGTCCTCTCCGTGCCCGTCCTGGCCGGCGCGCACGAGGCGGTCGCGGCCGTGCGCCGCCACGGCGGGCGGGTGCTCGTGGTGACCGGCAAGTACCCCGCCAACGCGCTTCTGCACGTCCAGCACCTCGGCCTGGACGTCGACCACGTCGAGGGCTGGGTGTGGGGGGTGGGCAAGGCGGACGTGCTCCGGTCCGAGGGCGCGGCCGTCTACGTCGGCGACCACGTGCACGACGTCGAGGGCGCCCGCGCCGCGGGCGCGGTGAGCGTCTCGGTGCTCACCGGGGGATGCACCCGAGAGGAGCTGGTCGCCGCCGGCACCCACGTGGTCCTGGACAGCCTCGCGGAGTTCCCCGGCTGGCTCGACGGCTACCTGCTCGACACCCGTCTCGAGGCGCTCGAGGCCGACCTCCGCGAGCGTGGCTCCGTGCTGGTCGCGTACAGCGGCGGCGCCGACAGCGCCTTCCTGCTCGCGGCGGCGGTCCGGGCCCTCGGTGCGGACCGGGTGGCGGCGGCCACCGGCTACTCCGACTCCCTGCCCCAGGTCGAGCGGGACCCGGCCCGCGAGTTCGCGGAGTCCCTCGGTGTCGCCGTGCGCACACCGCAGACCCACGAGATGGAGCGCGCGGGCTACCGCGCCAACGCCGGCGACCGGTGCTTCTTCTGCAAGGCCGAGCTGCTCGACGTGCTCACCCCCCTTGCCGCGGAGCTGGGTCTCGCACACGTGGCGACCGGCACCAATGCCGACGACGCGGTCGCCGGCTTCCGGCCCGGCATCCGGGCGGCCGCCGAGCGGGGCGCGATCACGCCGCTGCTCGACGCCGGCCTGACCAAGGCCCAGATCCGGGGGGCCTCGCGCCGCTGGGGGCTGCCCACCTGGGACAAGCCGGCCGCCGCGTGCCTCTCGTCGCGGGTCGCCTACGGCATCGAGGTCACGCCGCACCGGCTCGCCCGCGTCGAGCGCGCCGAGGCCGCCGTACGCTCCGTCCTCGGCGCGGCCGGCGTCGCGGTGCGCGACCTGCGGGTCCGCGACCTCGGCGAGCGCGCCTCGGTCGAGCTCGACGCCGAGCTGCTGACCGGCCACCTCGCCGCGGGCGCCCCGGCGACCGGGGAGCTCCTGGACGCCGTGCGCCGTACCGGCTTCCCCGAGGCCGTCCTCGACCCGCGGGGCTTCCGCTCCGGCTCCATGAACGACGCCCTCACCTAGAGGAGTTCGCGCAACCCGTTGGCAGCCCGCCATGCGCGACACATAGGCTGTGCCGTCGCCGTGGCACCGGGTCGCGGCACCCGCTCCGGAGAGGTCAGACCGTGCCCACTGGCAAGGTGAAGTGGTACGACGCCGAGAAGGGTTTCGGCTTCCTGTCGCAGGAGGACGGCCCCGACGTGTACGTGCGCTCCGAGGCGCTTCCCGAGGGCATCGCCACGATCAAGGCGGGGACCCGGGTCGAGTTCGGCATCGCCCAGGGCCGGCGCGGCGACCAGGCCCTCCAGGTGCGCATCCTCGACGCCCCGGCGTCGGTGTCGCGCAACCAGTCGCACGCCAAGCGCCGCAAGCCCGAGGAGATGGTCCCGATCGTCGAGGACGTCATCCGGCTGCTCGACGACGTCGGGGAGGGCTACCGCCACGGCCGGCACCCGGACGCCCGCACCGGCAAGCCGACCGCCAAGCTGCTCCGCGCGCTCGCGGACGAGCTCGAGCTCTAGCCCTCGCTGTAGCTCGGGCCCTGCCCCCGGGTGCCCGGCGCGCGCGCCGGCCGGGGTCGCGTGGTCATCACGAAGGCGAACCACGCGGCCAGCACCCCGGCCGCCACCCCGAGCCCGAGGTGCGGCATCAGCGGCATCACGATGCCGAGGAAGCCGCCGATGACCCAGGCCAGCTGCAGGGTGGTGTCGGAGCGCGCGAACGCGCTCGACTGCACGCGTTCGG
>JAOPYB010000185.1 GCA_025964835.1 Nocardioides sp.
TCTCCGCGAAGTTCTGGACCTTCCTCGAGGTGATCCCCAACTTCGCGGTCGTCGTCGTGCTGCTGCTCGGCTCGATCGGCGTCGGCAAGGGCTACCTCACGCCCGGTGAGCTGGTCGCGTTCATCACCCTCATGCTCTCGCTGGTGTGGCCGGTGTCGTCGCTCGGCGTGATCCTGGCGATGGCCCAGGAGGCCATGACTTCGAGCGCGCGCATCCTCGAGATCTTCGACACCCGGCCCGACATCGTCTCCGGCACGCAGGTCGTCGCGGAGCCCCTCGGACACCTGCGCTTCGAGCACGTCGACTTCGCCTTCCCCGACTCGCCCGACGAGCCGATCCTGCGCGACGTCAACCTCGACATCAGGCCGGGGGAGACAGTCGCGCTCGTGGGCGCCACAGGCTCCGGCAAGACGATCCTCACCGCGCTCGTCCCGCGGCTGTGGGACGTCACCGGCGGCCGCGTGACGATCGACGGTGTCGACGTGCGCGACCTCAAGCTCGACCACCTGCGCCAGCTCGTCGCGACGGCCTTCGAGGACCCGACGCTCTTCTCGATGAGTGCCCGCGAGAACCTCACGCTCGGGCGCGCCGGCGCCACCGAGGACGAGATCGCATCGGCGATCGACGTGAGCCAGGCGGGTTTCGTCCACGAGCTGCCGTGGGGTCTCGAGACCCGGATCGGCGAGCAGGGCATGGCCCTCTCCGGCGGCCAGCGCCAGCGGCTCGCCCTGGCCCGGGCCGTGCTGGCCCAGCCCAAGGTGCTCGTCCTCGACGACACGCTCTCCGCGCTCGACGTCCACACCGAGAAGCTCGTCGAGGAGGCCCTCCAGCGGGTCCTCTCCGCGACCACGGGCCTGGTCGTCGCCCACCGCGCCTCCACCGTGCTCCTGGCCGACCGGGTCGCGCTGCTCCAGGGCGGCACGATCACCCACGTCGGCGACCACCGCGAGCTGCTCGCGACCGTCCCCGAGTACCGCGAGCTCCTCGCGGCCGAGACCGAGAGCGAGGCGGTGCGGTCATGAGCACCCCACGAGATCCTTCGCTGCGCTCCCGATTCCGAAGGGATCCCGCATGAGCAGTTCCACCGACTGGCGCGGCCATTCCCAGGTCGACGACGAGGAGGCCGAGGAGCGCGAGTCCGCGGCCCGCCTGACCGGCAGCTCGCGCCGCCTGCTGCGCGAGCTGCTCTCGCCGTACAAACGCGCCATCCAGGTGCTGATCGTGATCGTGCTCGTCGAGAACGCCGCCCGGCTGTCGATCCCCTACCTCGTCAAGGAGGGCATCGACAAGGGCATCCCGCCGATCCGCGCGAGCGGGGACCTGCAGCCCCTGTTCCTGATCGTCGGCATCGTGCTGGTCTCGACCATCACCCAGGCGATCGCCCGCCAGCTCTTCCTGCTGCGTTCCGGCAAGATCGGCCAGGACGTGCTGTTCCAGGTGCGCCGCCGGGTGTTCCGGCACTTCCAGGTGCTCAGCCCGGCCTTCCACGACTCCTACACCTCGGGCCGGGTGATCTCGCGCCAGACCTCCGACGTCGACGCCATCTACGAGATGCTGGAGACGGGCTTCGACGGTCTCGTCACCGCGGCGCTGACCCTCGTCGGCACCGCCGGCCTGCTGCTGTTCCTCGACGTCAAGCTCGGCCTGGTCGCCCTGCTCTGCGGACCCCTCCTCGCCTGGCTCACGAACTGGTTCCGCAAGGAGTCCTCCAAGAGCTACCGCGTCACCCGCGAGAAGGTCGCGCTGGTGATCGTCCACTTCGTCGAGTCCATGGGCGGCATCCGGGCGGTCCAGGCGTTCCGCCGCGAGCCCCGCAACCAGGAGATCTTCGACGACGTCAACGACCAGTACCGCTCGGCCAACCTCGTCGCGTTCCGGCTGGTCGCCTGGTTCATGCCGGGCATCCGGCTGATCGGCAATGTCACGATCGCGGTCGTCCTGCTCTACGGCGCCTATCGGGCCTACCACGGTGACGTGACCGTCGGCGTGCTCGCCGCGTTCCTGCTCTACCTGCGCCAGTTCTTCGAGCCCATGATGGAGATCTCGCAGTTCTACAACACCTTCCAGTCCGCGTCGGCCGCGCTCGAGAAGCTCGCCGGGGTGCTCGAGGTGCAGCCGAGCGTCCCCGAGCCCGACGAGCCGGTTCGCCTCGACCTGGCGCGCGGTGAGCTCCGCTTCGACCACGTCCGGTTCTCCTACGTCGAGGGCCGCGACGTGCTGCCCGACCTCGACCTGACGGTCCCGGCCGGGCAGACCCTGGCGCTGGTGGGCACCACCGGCGCGGGCAAGACGACGCTGGCCAAGCTGTCGACCCGGTTCTACGACCCGGTCGAGGGCCGGGTGCTGCTCGACGGCATCGACGTACGCCGTCTCACCTCGAGCGACCTGCGCAACTCGGTCGTCATGGTCACCCAGGAGAACTACCTGTTCTCGGGCACCATCGCCGACAACATCCGCTTCGGCCGTCCCGACGCGACCATGGAGCAGATCGTCGAGGCGACCACCGCCCTGGGCGCCCACGACTTCATCAGCGCGATGCCCGACGGCTACCAGACCGACGTCGCCAACCAGGGCGGCCGGCTCAGTGCCGGGCAGCGTCAGCTGGTGGCCTTCGCCCGGGCGTTCCTGGCGGACCCCGCGGTGCTGATCCTCGACGAGGCGACGTCCTCGCTCGACAGCCCGTCGGAGCGGCTGGTCCAGCACGCGCTCCGCACGGTCCTGGCCGGCCGGACCGCCGTGATCATCGCCCACCGGCTCTCGACCGTCGAGATCGCCGACCGGGTGCTGGTCATGGAGCACGGCCGGATCGTCGAGGACGGCTCGCCGGCCGACCTGATCGCCAGTGGCGGAGGCCGCTACTCCGACCTCCACGACGCCTGGCTCGAATCGCTCGCCTAGACCCGTCACCGCAGCGGCCCAGGAGCGGGCTCGCTACCTGGACGTGACCCGGCGGTAGCCTCCCCGACATGAGCGATGGGAGAGTCAGCGTCACCGAGATCGTGACCCGGATCGGGGCGGGCGAGACGACGGCCGGTGCGGTGCTCGAGGGGTGCCTCGCCACGATCGAGGGGGAGGACCCCGGCCTGAACGCGTTCTCGCGCGTGCTGGCCGAGGAGGCCCGCGCGGAGGCGGCGGCCCTCGACACGTCGACCGGACCGCACGGTCCCCTGCACGGCGTACCGATCGCCATCAAGGAGGAGATCGACGTCGCCGGCGCGGTGACGACCTTCGGCGGCGACGCCAACGTCGCGCCCGCGGCCGCCGACGCCGAGATCGTCCGTCGGCTGCGTGCGGCCGGCGCCGTCGTCATCGGCAAGACGACGATGCCCGAGTTCGGCGCCTTCCCGTTCACGGAGTCGACCTCCCGGGGCGTCACCCGCAACCCCTGGGACCCGACGCGCACGCCCGGCGGCTCCAGCGGCGGTACGGCGGTCGCGGTCTCGTCCGGGATGGTGCCGGTCGGGATCGGCGGCGACGGCGGCGGCTCGATCCGGATCCCCAGCGCGAGCTGCGGGCTCTTCGGCCTCAAGCCCCAACGTGGACGGGTCACCACCGCTCCGCACCCGCACCTGTGGTGGGCGCTCGGCACCGCCGGGCCGCTGGCCCGCACGGTGCTCGACAGCGCGACCGTCTACGACGTCATCCGCGGCAACGTCGAAGGTGACCTCTTCCGGGCGGGCGGCACGGAGTCGTTCGTCGAGGCGGCCGGCCGCGAGCCCGGCCGGCTGCGGATCGGCTGGTCGGTGAAGGCGGTGACGCTCGGCGTCAAGCCGGACCCCGTGCACGTCCGCGCCGTCGAGGACACCGCCCGGCTACTGGCCGACCTCGGTCACGACGTCCAGCAGATCGACCCCCACTACCCCGACCCGACCGCGGCGTTCGTCCCGCAGTTCTTCGCCGGCATCCGCGCCGAGGCCGACGCGGTCGAGCACTACGACCGCCTGGAGCGCCGCACCCGGGAGACCTGCCGCCTCGGCTCCTGGGTCCGGCCGCGCGTCGTCGAGTGGGCCCTCGCGGCGACCGAGAAGGTCTCGGTGAAGGCCAACCGGGTCTTCGACTCCGTCGACGTGCTGCTCACCCCCGCCATCGCGCACCGGCCCCCGAAGGTCGGACGGCTCGACGGCGTCGGCACCGTCCGCGCCTCGCTCCGCGCGATGCCCTCGATCGCCTACGCCGCGCTCTGGAACGTCGCCGGCAACCCGGCCGCCGCCGTACCGTGCGGCATTGCCGACGACGGGTTGCCGGTCTCGGTGCAGCTCGTCGGCCGCACCGACGACGAGGCCACGCTCTTCTCGCTCTCCGCCCAGCTCGAGCGCGCCCGACCCTGGCCGCTCGTCGCGGGCGATGTGCCTCCCGCGGTGTGAGAAGGCGCGCTTGTCAGAACTCCTGGACCGGCCGGATCCTCACGACGGGGTGGGCCCGGGTGAGGACCTGCGCGGCTTCACCCAGGATGTCGTAGTCGTCCGCAGGTGACGAGGAAGAAGCCGGACGACGAACGCGATGCCCTCGGTTCGACGTGTCGGCGGAATCCATGTCGGCCCTGCGACCAGTTTCATCGGCCGGCCGATGAAACTCCCGGGGGGACGACAAAGCTTCATCCTCCCGCCGCCAGTTCTATCGGCCGGCCGATGAACCCCGACACCCCCCGTCGCGCGTCGATAGGGTCGTGCGCATGGGAGCGATCGAGGTGCGGGGCCTCGTGATGGCGTACGGCGGCCTGGTGGCCGTCGACGACGTCACCTTCGAGGTGGCCGAGGGCGAGTTCTTCGGGATCCTGGGTCCCAACGGCGCGGGCAAGACCACGACCCTGGAGATGATCGAGGGGCTCCGGAAGCCGGACGCCGGTGAGATCACCGTGCTGGGGGAGCGGGTGTGGCCGCGCAACTCCGCCCTGCTGCCACGCATCGGTGTGCAGCTTCAGGCGTCGTCGTTCTTCGAACGCCTCACCGCGCGCGAGCAGATCCGTACCTTCGCCGCGCTGTACGACGTGTCCGTGGCGCGCGCGGACGGCTGGCTGGAGCGCGTCGGGCTGGTCGACAAGGCCTCGACCCGGGTCGGCGACCTGTCCGGTGGCCAGGCCCAGCGGCTCTCCATCGCGTGTGCGCTGGTCCATGACCCCGAGCTGGTCTTCCTCGACGAGCCCACCGCCGCCCTGGACCCGCAGGCCCGCCGCAACCTGTGGGACCTGCTGTCCGCGATCGCCGACGCCGGGCGCACGGTGGTCCTCACGACCCACTACATGGACGAGGCCGAGGTGCTCTGCGATCGGGTCGCGATCATGGACCGCGGCCGGGTCCTCGAGCTCGACTCGCCCGCCGCGCTGGTGCGCGGTCTCGACACGGCGACCCGGATCACGGTCACCCCGGGCCAGCTCACCGTTGACGAGGCCGGGCGCGTCGCGGGCGTGGACGGCGCGACCGAGGGTCCCGACGGGCTGGTCCTCACCACGCGCAGCCCGGGGCGGGTGCTCGCCCGCCTCGCCGAGGACGACCACCTCGACGGGGTCCGCGTCCAGACCGGCACCCTCGAGGACGTCTTCCTCGACCTCACCGGACGGGAGTACCGAGCATGAAGCTCACCCCACGATACCGCTCGCTGCGCTCACGCTTCCGCGTGGACCCCGAATGAAGGCCTTCACAGCACTATACCTCGCGTTCCCGCGCGGGTTCTACCGCGAC
>JAOPYB010000443.1 GCA_025964835.1 Nocardioides sp.
GGCGAGGTGCTTCGCATGGACTTCCTTCGCAGTGCCGCCATCACCCATCGCCACGCCAGGCGTGAGGACGGGGGCCGCTGCACCCAGCGCAAGGCTGAGCACGATGACGGCACCGCGTCGGAAATTCATGTGACTCGCTTCCTGAACTCTCAGGAGGCCGCTGCTTGTCCCCCGAGTGATGCCCATCCTGCTCCCTGGCTGGTGCAGGTCGCCATTGTCCGCTGGTACTAGGACCATGACTAGTCACCGATGGCCCGGACGGACTCCCACAGGCGGGTGAGGTCCAGGCCGGCCAGGGTGTCCTCGAAGACCCGGCGCTCACCCTCGAGCACCGGGACGTGGTTCGGGATCACCAGGACGGTGCAGCCGGCGCTCTCCGCCGACTTCGCCCCCGTGTTCGAGTCCTCCACGGCCAGGCACTCCGACGCGGGTACGCCGAGCAGCGCGGCGGCGGTCAGGTAGGGCTCCGGGTGGGGCTTGCCGAACTCGACCTCGTCGCCGGTCACGACGACCGCGAACGTGTCCGGCGGCAGGGCGGCCAGGATCGGGGCCACGAACCGCTGCCACGACATCGTCACCAGCGCGCACGGGACGCCGGCCTCGGCCAGCGCCGCGAGCTGCTCGACGGCACCCGGCTGCCACGGCACGGCGTGGCGGACCCGCTCGACGACCCCGTCGAGGAGCTCGTCGACGATCTGCTCGGGCGAGACGTCGATCCCCATGTGCTCGCGGATGTAGCGGCCGGACTCGAGCAGGTCGTTGCCGACCAGGTTGAGCGCGTGCGCTTGGCTCCAGGTGCCGCCGTGCCGCGCGGCGAGCTCGTACTCGACCTCGATCCAGTACGGCTCGGTGTCCACGAGGGTGCCGTCCATGTCCCACAGCACGGCGGCCGGGAACTCGTCGTGGCCATCCAGGGCCTGACCTGCAGGTGCGACCGATTCGGCGGTGTTCAGGACGTTCTCCCAAGGCTCCAGGGGACTGTTCATGCGACTGCCCACCCCGATCATCAGGTGCGCAGCATATCCACCGGCCCACCGGCGTTGCGCCGGCGTCAGGTCTCGTTCAGATCCATCAAGTGGCCACGTCCGCGCTCCTGACCCGCCAGCCGTTCATGGAGACCCTTCGGTGCGCGGAGAAAGAGGCATGGGGAGGCTCACCTCCGTGGCTCTGGAGGCCCTCCGGGTGCCGGTCGTCCGATACCGAGGGAGCCAGGACGAACAGACTGTGGCAGCATCCCTAGAGCGCCCGCCGAGCACTGCCGGGGGTCATCGGCACGGTCCGCGGGCACTTCTGGTCCACCCGCACGCGTTTGGATGGCAGGCGTGAAGAAGTCAGAGGCAACGAGGGCCGTCATCGACGCCTTCGACGATCGCCCAATCGTCTTCTCCACGGGCTACATCAGTCGGATCGCCCATGACATCCAGGACTCCGACAACCACTTCTACATGGTGGGTCCATGGGACTCGCGTCCTCCATCGGCGTCGGCATCGCGGCCACGACAGGACGTGAGGTGGTCGTGGTCGATGGCGACGGGAGCGCGCTGATGGGGCTGAACGGACTCCTGCTCCACGAGGATGTCGAGGCGCCGGTCCACCTGGTGCACGTGGTTCTCGACGATGGCGAGTACGACTCGACCGGAGGACAGCCGGGTCCGGGGTCCGTGCACCGGCTGCCCGACCTGGCTCGGGCTGCCGGTTACAGCGAGGTCCACCAGGTCGCCACCATCGATGACCTCTCGCACGTCCTGAGACTCGCCCTGACGGCCCCACCGGGCCGCGTCTGGATGCTCCACTGCACGGTGGAGCCCGCACATGCGGCCCCGCCCCGGATCGAGCTCGATCTGCCCGAGATCTTCGAGAGGCTGCGGGAGTACCTGTCGAGCGGACAGCCGCAGCTCGGCACCGGAGTGCGAGTGTGATGGTCGACGCCACGATCGGAGGGAGCCGGGTCAGGTACCGCGAACTCTTCGCGACCCCGGGCTTCCTCGTGCTGTGGTCGTCTGCGGCGGCACTCAATCTGGCCACCACCATGACGAGCCTCGGGCTCGGAGTCCTGGTTCATCGCAGTACCGGGTCGGCCTTCCTGTCCGCAGCCGTCATGTTCGGGCCCTACCTGGCCCACGCAGTCGGAGGCCTGACGACGATGTCCGTCGTCGACGCCTGGCGCCCCCGGCCGGTGCTCGGGTGGACGTCGCTGCTGCTCGCAGGACTCGTGCTGGCGCAGGCAGGACAGGTGCCTGTCGGGATGCGGATCGTCCTGACCTTCGCCGCGGGGTACGTCCTGTCCATCTCCATGGGTGCCAGGTACGGCGCACTGAGCGACCTGGTGGACCACGGCGAGTACGCCCTCGGACGCTCAGCCATCAACATCGCCGTCGGAGTCACGCAGATGGTCGGCTACTCCCTCGGCGCGGTGCTGATGGCGGGCGGCACCACCCAGGGGGTGTTCGTCCTCGCCTCCGGTCTTTGCGTGATCGCCAGCGTGAGCACGCTCTGGCTTCCCGTGCTGTCGCCACGGAGCGCCCGTGGCCCTGGGCTGCGGGAGACCTGGGACGCGAACCGGAGGCTGCTCGCACTACCCGGTGCTCGACCCTTGCTCCTCTCGCTCGTCGTGCCCAACGGCATGATCGTGGGGTGCGAAGCCTTGTTCGTCGCCTTCGAGCACACGGAGGGCGGCCCGGGGGTCCTCTTTACGGCCGGAGCCCTCGGGATGTTGATCGGCGACGTCATCGTGGGCCGCTACCTGTCGCTGCGTGGACGGCTCGGGGGTCATCACGTGCTCAGATTCACCCTCGCGCTGCCCTTCATCGCCTTCGCGCTGGAACCGCCCCTGTGGGTGGCTGCCGTGCTCGTCTGCGTCGCCACCACCGGCTACGGGGCATCGCTCGTGCAGCAGGAGGTGCTCAACTGGCTCGCGCCGAGAGACATCACCGGTCAAGTCCTCGGGTTCGAGTCCGCGATGCGGATGGCAGGGCAGGGCCTGTTCGCCCTCGTCGCGGGTGCACTGGCAGAGATGGTGGCGCCGTCCATGGCCATCATGGCCATGGCCATGGCCAGCCTTGCTGTATCGGCTTCGCTGACACATGGACTGCGTGCAGCGGATGCGGAGTACGCCCGGGCCTCGGTTGCCTGACTCCTGAAGGAGAGGCGCGTCAGTGTCACTCGGACGGGTTGCCACGAGAGCCGACACCAGGACGGCGGGGGACCCACCCGGTCAGTCCTCCGGGTCGTAGCCCAGGTTCGGCGAGAGCCAGCGCTCCGCCTCCGCGAGCGTCCAGCCCTTGCGCTCGGCGTACTCGGCCACCTGGTCGCGGCCGAGCCTGCCGACGACGAAGTACTGCGCCTGCGGGTGCGAGAAGTACCACCCGGAGACCGCGGCGCCCGGCCACATCGCCATGCTCTCCGTGAGCTCGATCCCGGTGGTCGCCTGGACGTCGAGGAGCTCCCAGAGGGTCTGCTTCTCGGTGTGCTCGGGGCAGGCGGGGTAGCCGGGAGCAGGGCGGATGCCCTGGTACTTCTCGGCGATCAGGTCCTCGTTGGCGAGCTGCTCGTCGGGCACATGGCCCCAGAACTCGGTGCGGACACGCTGGTGCAGACGCTCGGCGAAGGCCTCGGCCAGGCGGTCGGCGAGCGACTCGAGCAGGATCGCCGAGTAGTCGTCGTTCTCCTTCTTCATGGCCGCGATCCGGTCCGGGGCGCCCAGGCCCGCGGTCACCGCGAACGCGCCGACGTGGTCGGGCAGCCCCGTCTCGCGCGGCGCCACGAAGTCGCCCAGCGACCGGTTCGGCACACCCTCGCGGTGGTCGCCCTGCTGGCGCAGGTTGCGCAGCGTGCTGAGCACCTCGGCGCGGGAGTCGTCGGTGTAGACCTCGACGTCGTCGCCGACCGCGGCAGCGGGGAACAGGCCGAACACGCCGTTCGCCGTCAGCCACTTCTCCTCGATGATGCGGTCCAGCATCGCCTGGGCGTCCTCGTAGAGTGCCCTGGCGGTCTCGCCGGTGGCCGGGTTGTTGAGGATGTCGGGGAACTTCCCCTTCATCTCCCAGGCGTTGAAGAACGGCTGCCAGTCGATGTAGTCGCGCAGCTCGGCGATGTCGTAGTCGCGGAGGACGTGGATGCCCGGGGCCTTGGGCGCGGGCGGGACGTAGCCGTCCCAGTCGATCGGGGTCCGGTTCGCGCGGGCGCGCTCCAGGGACACCATCGGCCGGTCGTGCTTGGTGGCGTGCCGGGCCCGCAGGGAGTCGTAGTCGTCCTTGATGTCCGCGAGCAGCTTGGGTCGCTGGGCGTCGCTCAGCAGCGCGGCCAGGGTCGGCACGGACCGAGAGGCGTCCTTGACCCAGACCACGGGGCCGTCGTACTTGCCGTCGACCTTGACCGCCGTGTGCGCGCGCGAGGTCGTGGCACCCCCGATCATCAGCGGGATCTCGAACCCGCGGCGCTGCATCTCGGCCGCGACGTTGACCATCTCGTCGAGCGACGGCGTGATCAGGCCGGACAGGCCGACCGCGTCGGCGCCGATCTCGATGGCGGTGTCGAGGATCTTCTGGGCGGGCACCATCACGCCGAGGTCGATGACCTCGTAGTTGTTGCACTGCAGCACGACGCCGACGATGTTCTTGCCGATGTCGTGGACGTCGCCCTTCACGGTGGCCATCACGATGG
>JAOPYB010000187.1 GCA_025964835.1 Nocardioides sp.
GGTGAGGTACGCCAACACCAACACCAACGCCCCGTCGACCGCCACCCGCACCGTCACCTTCAAGATCTCCGACAGCGCCCTGACCAGCACCGGGGCCACCTCCACCGTCGCCGTGACCGCGGTCAACACCGCTCCCACCCTGAGCCAGGCGAGCAGCACCGCGTCGTACACCGAGGACGGCACCCCGACGGCCGTGGCCCCGAACCTCGTCGCCTCCGACCCCGACTCCACCGACCTCGGCGGCGCGGTCGTGACGCTCACGACCAACCGGGAGAGCACCGACCGCCTCGGCTACACACCGGTCTTCGGCATCACCGGGACCTATGACGACACCACGGGCATCCTCGCCCTCGACGGCGACGCGACGGTCGCGCACTACCAGGCCGCCCTGCGCTCGATCACCTTCCGCACGACCAGCGACACCCCGTCGACGGCAACCCGGACCCTCACGGTCACCGCGACCGACGCCGAGGGCGCCGACAGCAACACCCTGACCCGCACGGTCACCGTTGCGACGGCGAACGACGCACCGGTCCTCGTGGCCGGCGCCCAGGCGAACGTGACATTCACCGAGGGCGACGCCTCGGCGGTCACCGTCGACGCCGGGATCACGGTCAGCGACCCGGACAGCGCCAACCTGCAGGGCGCCACGGTCTCGCTCACGACGAACTTCGTCTCCGCCGAGGACGAGCTGGTCTACCCGGCCACGCTGCACGGCGTGACCGGCTCCTACAACGCCACCACCGGAGTCCTCACCCTGGCCGGCACCGCGACCAAGGCGGAGTACCAGGACGTCCTGCGCAGCGTGCACTACCGCGACACGAACACGAGCACGGCCGCCGGCAGCACCCGCACGGTCGAGTTCCAGGTGCGCGACGCCGGCGGCGTCGACAGCAACGTCACCTCGAAGGGCGTCGTCGTCGTCAGCCTCAACGACGCGCCGGTGCTCGGCGGTGGCGGCAACACTCTCGCCTACACCGAGGACGACGCGGCCACGGTGGTCGACAACGGCGTGACGGTCAGCGACAACGACGACGCGAACATCGACAGCGCCACGGTCGCGATCACGGACAACTTCGACGCCACCGAGGACGCGCTCACGTTCGTCGACGCCGCGCCGATCACGGGCTCCTACAACTCCACGACCGGTGTCCTGACCCTGAGCGGCCAGACGACCAAGGCGAGCTACCAGGCCGCGCTGCGCTCGGTGAAGTACGTCAACAGCGACCACGTCGCACCGTCCTCGGCCAGCCGGACGGTGAGCTTCACCGCCAACGACGGCGAGGAGGACAGCAGCCCGGTCACCACGACCGTCACCATCGCCCAGAAGCCGGACGCGCCGACACTGGTCGCCGGCACCTCCAACACCCACACCTTCACCGAGGGCGGAAGCGCCGTGGTGGTCGACGACGCGATCACGGTCGCCGACGTGGACAGCACGGACCTGTCGGGCGCCACCGCGTCGGTCACGACCGGCTTCTCCAGCGCACAGGGCGACGCGCTCGCGTTCACGGCGGCCGGGTCCATCACGGGTTCCTACAACGGGACCACCGGCGTCCTGACGCTGTCCGGCACCGGGACGAAGGCGCAGTACCGGACCGCACTGCGATCGGTGACGTACGCGAACACGAGCGACGACCCCACCACCTCGCGGACCGTGGCGTTCGTGGTCACGGACGAGTCGTCGACGAGCAGCACGGCGAGCACGCACGGCGTGACCATCCAGCCGGTCAACGACGCTCCCGTCCTCACCGGCGGCGGCGCGCTCTCCTACACCGAGAACGACTCCGCCGCGGCGGTCTCGCCCGCGCTCGCGCTCACGGACCCGGACAACGCGAACATCGGCGGCGCGACGGTGTCCATCACGGATGCCTTCGCCACGGGCCAGGATGTCCTCTCGTTCGCCAACACCGCGAACATCACGGGCTCCTACGATGCGGCGACCGGCGTCCTGACCCTGAGCGGCGCCGACACCGTGGCCAACTATCGGGCCGCGTTGCGCGCCGTCCGCTACGCCAACTCCTCCGACGACCCCGCGACCGCACAGCGGACCATCACCTACACCGCTACCGACACGGCCTCGACGCCGCTGTCGGGCACGACGACCGCGACGGTCGACGTGACTCGCGTCAACGACGCGCCGGTGGCCGACGACGAGTCGTTCAGCGGCACCGACTCAGCGATCGGCAACACGTCCTTCGTCGGCAACGACGCGACCGACGGCGCACCCGACCCGGCCGGTCCGCAGAAGACCGTCAGCGCGAACATCCTGGCCGGCGACACGGACGTCGAGGGCGACACAGTGTCCGTCGTGCCCGGCACGCTCGCCTCCAACGACGGCGGCTCGGTGACCGTCCAGGCCGACGGCGACTTCACCTTCACCCCGGCGGTGAACACGAGCTGCTCCGACACGAGCGACTTCTTCGACTACACGGTCACCGACGGCGCATCGCCGACTCCGGCCACGGACACCGGCCGGGTGACGATCGCGATCACCGACTGCGTCTGGTACGTGCGCAACAACGCGCCTGCCGGCGGCAACGGCAGCTCGGCAACGCCGTACACCACGCTCGCCGCAGCCGACAGCGCGGCGACCAGCACCGGCGCCTACCTCTACGTGTACGGCGGCGACGGCACCACGGCCGGCCTGACCGGCGGCGTCTCGCTGCTGGCCAGCCAGCGGCTCGTCGGTGCGGCCGAGGACCTCACGGTCGCCGGCACCACGCTGGAGACCGGCGCCAACGGCAACCGGCCCGCCATCTCCGGCAGCGTCACGCTCGCCGCAGGCAACACGGTGGAGGGCCTCGCGATCACCGCCGCCGGCTCCAACGCGATCAACGGCGGCACCGGCGACGCCTCCGGCACCCTGGACGACCTCGTCCTCACGCCCAGTGGCGCGGCCGGCGGCGGCATCTCGCTGAACGGCACGAGCGGCACGTGGAACGTCTCGGACACCACGATCACGGCCACGTCGGGCGCCCAGGGCTTCTTCGCCAGCAGTGCCGGCACGGTGAACTTCACCTCCGTCGGCACGATCTCCATCACCGCGGCGGGCCCGGCGTTCTCCGCGCTGAGCACCGCCGTCTCCGGCGCGATCGACACGACGACGTCCACGGGCGGCTCGTACGGCTGGGCGTTGAACGGCGTCACCGGCGCCGTCGACCTGGGCACCGGAACGGTCTCCGGCCACACGAGCACCGAGGTGTCCGTCACGGCGGGCACCGGTGACGTCACGTACGCCGGCACTGTCGGCAACGGCACGGGCACGTCGGCGGTCTTCCAGAACCGCACGGCCGGCGCCATCACGCTGAGCGGCGACATCACCGACAGCAACGACGCGGGCGGGGGGATCACCCTGAGCAACCTCAGCGGCGGGTCGACCACGCTCAGCGGCACGACGAAGACGATCAACGTCAGCTCGGGCACGGCCGTCGCGGGAACGTTCACCGGCAACCACACCCTGAGCATCACGGGCGGCGGCCTCGACGTCGACGCCTCGGGGAGCGCCGCCGGCGTCGCGTTGACGGGGTCGAACGGCAGCGTCGTCGTCTCGGGCAGCGGCAACACCATCGACACCGCGACCGGCACGCCGCTCTCGATCAACGGCCCCGACATCGGCGCGACCGGCGTCACCGTCCAGCGGATCTCCTCGAACGGTGCCGCGAGCGGCATCGTGCTCGCCGACACCGGCGCCGCCGGCGGCCTCACCGTCACCGGCACCGGCACCTCGGCCAGCGGCGGCGTCATCAACGCCTCCACCGGTCCGGGCATCAGCCTGTCGAACACGCGGAACTTCCAGCTCAGCGGGGTCAACGTCACCAACGGCGGCGACGACGGCATCCGCGCGTCCGGCGTGACCAACCTGTTGATCGCCGGCAACGCCGGCGCCGGCCTGGGGTCCGCGATCACCGGCAACGGCAACGCCATCGGCGAGAACGGGTTCGACCTCACCGAGGTGGCGGGCTCCGTGACGATCACCAACGCCACGGTGACCGGCAACTATGACAACAACCTCGCGCTGACCAACGACGCGGCGACGTTGACCAGCTTCACCATCGACGACGGCTCCTATGGAGCGACGAGCTCGTCGGCCGGCAACGACAGCATCCAGATCGTGAACACCGGCTCCGGCAACCTCACCGGCGCGATCAAGAACGCCGACTTCCTGAACAGCCGCGGCGACCACATCCAGCTGACCACCGACAACGACCCGACCACGACGTCGACGCAGAAGATGACCATCCAGAACAACACGCTCGACAGCACCGCCCTCAGCGCCACGGTCCTGGGCGGCGGCATCGCGCTCGGTGTCGGCGGCGGCGCCACCCAGACGGTCCTGGTCGACAACAACGACATCGACCACGCCCACGGCGCGCCCGTGTCGTTCAACACGACGACGGGCACCAGCCCCAACGCCAACTGGACGGTCAACAACAACCGGATCGGCAACACCGGCGAGGTGAAGTCGGGCTCGGTGGCCAACTCGGGCTTCTACATCAACGTCAACGGCAACGGCAACGCGAAGTTCAACTTCACCAACAACACGATCCGGCAGACGGACTTCACCGCGGTCGACGCGGTGCAGAACGACGGTGACGCGGCGATGAACATCACGATGAAGGGCAACGTGATCACCGAGCCGGGCACGACGATCGACTACGCCTACGGCCTGCGCTTCGTGATCGGCAGCGACGACGGGGATGCGGGCACCTCGTGCCTCGACCTCGGCGACCTGTCGACCACCGCGCTGAAGAACCGGTTCTTCGGCGCCGGCAACAGCAGCCAGGGTTACCAGGACGTGCGGCTGCGGATGGCCGGCGACGCCACGGCGAACCTGGCCGGCTTCACCGGCGGCGCCCACGACAACGCCGCGGTCAACGCGTGGATGCAGACGCGGAACAACATCGGCGGCACCCCGACAATCAGCGCCTCGCAGTTCGATGCCGATTCGTTCTACGGACAGGTCAGCAGCTGCCCGCTGCCGTCGGTGCCGTGACGCGCGCGCAGGTCCGGTCCCGGGGGACCGGGGACCGGCACCTGAGGCTGAGGCGGAAGGGGCTGGTGGGCTCCTAGCGTCGTGGGCATGACGATCCTGCTCTCGGACCCGCGGGTCACGGCGGTCCCCACCCTGAACCTGGCCGAGCCGCTGGTGCGGCTCGACGCGTCGTACGGACCGGCCCGCGCACTGGTGCGCGCCGGCCTCGCGACCAGGCTGGCCCGCGCCGCCGCCGAGCTGCCACCCGGCATCCGGCTCCGGGTCGTCGAGGGGCACCGCAGTGCAGCCGACCAACGGGCCATCGTGGCGTCGTACGCCGCAGAGCTGCGACTCGCGCACCCCCGGGTGAGCGAGGCCGAGCTGCACCGCCTGACCAGCAGGTACGTCGCTCCGCTGGAGGTCGCCCCGCACGTCGCGGGCGCCGCCGTTGACCTGACCCTCGTCGACGTCTGCGGCGACGAGCTCGACCTCGGCACCCCGATCGACGCGACGCCGGAGCAGAGCGACGGCGCCTGCTACTTCGCCGCCGACGGCATCGGCGCCGACGCCCGCGCGCACCGGAGCCTGCTGGCCCGGGTCCTCGGCGGTGCGGGGCTGGTCAACTACCCGACCGAGTGGTGGCACTGGAGCTATGGCGACCGGTACTGGGCGCTCGTCACCGGTGCCGGCACCGCGCTCTACGGCCCCGCCGACGTCAGGGTCGCGGCATGAGCGCCCTCGACCTCGCGCCGGAGGCCCACTGCGCGCCGGGTCCGCTGCTGACGGTCGACCTCGCCGCCGTGGGCGCGAACACCCGGCTCTTCGCGGCCCGCACGGGGGCCGCGGTGATGGCGGTCGTCAAGGCCGACGGCTTCGGCCACGGCGCCGTCGACCTGGCCCGCACCGCCCTCGCCAACGGCGCGACCTCGCTCGGCGTCACCAGCATCGAGGAGGCGCTGCCGCTGCGGGCGGCCGGCCTGTGCGTGCCGATCCTCAGCTGGCTCAACCCCGTCGACGCTGACCTGGCCGCCGCGGTCGCGGCCGACGTCGACCTCGCCGTCCCCGGCCGGGACCACCTCGAGGCGGTCGCCCGCGCCGGTGGGCCGGCCCACATCCCGCACATCCACCTGCACCTCGACACCGGCATGGCCCGCGACGGCGCCGCCCCCTCCGCCTGGCCCGGCCTGTGCCGTGCCGCCCGCCGCGCCGAGCAGCAGGGTCTCGTCCGGGTCGTCGGGATCATGGGCCACCTCGGCTGCGCCGACGATCCCGCCGATCCGTGCAACGCCACCGGCCGGACCCGTTTCGCCTGGGGTCTCGAGACCGCACGCGCGGCCGGGCTGCGACCCGGCCAGCGCCACCTGGCTGCCACCGCGGCCACGCTGACCGACCCCCGCAGCCACCACACCGTCGTGCGGATCGGCGCCGGCCTGGTCGGCATCGACCCGTCCGGCACCACGCGGCTGCGCCCGGCGCTGACCCTCACCGCGCCCCTCGTCTCCGTTCGCCGGGTCCGCGCCGGCACGACGGTCGGCTACTCCCACACCTGGACCGCCCCGGCCACCACCCACCTCGGCCTGGTCCCGCTGGGCTACGCCGATGGGCTGCCCCGGGCCGCCTCCGGCCGCGCCCACGTGCTCGTGCGTGGTCTCCGACGCCCCGTCGTCGGCCGGATCTCGATGGACCAGGTCGTGGTCGACCTCGGCGGCGAGGTCGCCGTCGGCGAGACCGTGACCGTCTTCGGGCCGGGTGACGCCGGCGAGCCCACGGTGGCCGAGTGGGCCGGCTGGGCCGGCACCATCGAGCACGAGATCGTCACGGGCATCGGCCCGCGCGTGCACCGCCGGCTGCGGGCCGCGCCGCTGCGGAGCCTCCCGTGACCACCCGGCTGCGGGTCGCCGTGGTCGGGGGCGGCCAGAGCTGCGAGCACGACGTGTCACTGGCGTCCGCCGCGTCCGTCGCCGCGGCGCTCGACCCCGCGACGTACGACGTGGTCCGCCTGACGATCGGCCGGAACGGCGTCTGGCGGGACGCCGGCGACCGTCCGATCGGCCTGGTCGGCGGTCTGCACGTGCTGCGCTCGTGCGCCGTGCTCCTGCCCGTCGTGCACGGTCCGCACGGCGAGGACGGCACCCTCGCCGCCCTGGGCGAGCTGGCCGGCATCCCGTACGTCGGGTCCGGCCTCGGCGCCGGCGCCCTGGCGATGGACAAGTGGGCGACGAAGCTCGTGGCCGGTGCGGTCGGGGTGGCCACCGCCCCCGCGACGCTCGTGACGCGGGCGACCGCGCGCACGCTGCGCTTCACGCACCCCGTCGTGGTGAAGCCGGTCGCCGCCGGCTCCAGCCACGGCGTCGGCCAGGTCCGGGGTGCCGACGAGCTCGGCCCCGCCCTGGACGCCGCCTTCGCCCTCGGCGACCGGGTGCTCGTCGAGGACCTCGTCCGCGGACGTGAGATCGACGTGGCCGTGCTCGGCCGCCCGGACGGCACCCGGGTGGTCGCGCCCGCGCTCGAGATCGTCGTCGACGGGCTCTTCGACCTGGCCACGAAGTACGACGGCAGCGCCGACTTCCGCCTGCCCGCAGTGCTCAGCGACGTCGAGCGCAAGGAGCTGGAGCACGCGGCGCTGGACATGTACGACGCGCTCGGCTGTGCCGGCGTGGCCCGGGTCGACTTCTTCCTGACCGAGGCCGGGCCGGTGCTGAACGAGGTCAACACGATGCCCGGCTTCACCGCGCAGTCACAGGTGCCGCGGATGTTCGCGGCCGCGGGGATCGCCTATCCCGACCTGCTCGACCTGCTCGTGCGCGACGCGCTCGTCGCCGCCCGGTGAGTCGTCTCGACGGGCCCGACCTCCGAGGTGGCGGCTCCGCGGCGCGGCTCGCACACGCGGTCCGGGCGGTCCTCAGCGTGGTTCCATTGCGCGGACGGACCGTCACCTACCGGGCAGGAGGATCCGCCACATGACGCGCGACTGGCGACAGTGGGCGCCGGATGCGGGCATCGGCGCCGCGATCCTGTTCCTGGGACTGGTCGAGGCCTTCAGCACCGACTACTCCTACGGCTACGACGGCACCGGTCGGATGCCAGTGATCCTGGTGGCGCTCACGATGGCCGCAGCGGTCAGCCTGAGCCGGCTCCTTCCCGGGGCGGCGCTCGCGCTGATCTGGGCGATGGGCGCGATCCAGCTGATCACCGGGACCCGGGTGCTCCTCGTCGAGTTCGCGGTGGCGATCGTGGCCTTCGGCACCGCCCGCTGGGGCAGCACAGCCGTGCTGTGGCTCAGCGGGCTGTCCGTCCCCGCCGCCGCGGTGGTGGGGGTCGCCTTCGTGACGTTCGACGCGGTGTTCCCGTTGCTCGCGGGATCCCGCTCCCGCAACGTGCTCGACGCGGCGTACAGCTTCGGCGACACCTGGCAGGTGGGCGCGGTCCTGATCGGGATGTTCGCCCTCGGCGCCCCCTGGCTGGCCGGGCTGGCACTGCGCCTCGGGGTCCGCGCCCAGGCCTCGAAGGTCTCCCAGGCCGCCGCCGAGGCGGACGCGGAGCGCGCCGTGCACGAGACCGAGCAGGCCCTCGAGATCGCCCGGCTCCGCGAGGAGCAGACCCGGTTGGCGCGAGACGTCCACGACGTCGTGGGCCACTCGCTCGCGGTGATCCTGGCCCAGGCGGAGTCCGCGCAGTTCCTTGCGGACACCGACACCCAGAAGCTCAAGAAGACGATGGCCACGATCGCGACGTCGGCGCGGTCGTCGCTGCAGGACGTGCGTCAGGTGCTGGCGACGACCCAGGGGCCGGCCGTCCACCAGGGCGGGCTGGACTCGCTCGTCGACGGGGTGCGGGGCAGCGGCCACGAGGTCCTCTCGACCGAGGTCGGCAGCCCGCAGCCGCTGCCGCCTGAGCTCGACGTGGTCGCCTTCCGGGTGCTCCAGGAGATGTTGACCAACGCCATCAAGCACGGCCGCCGCGACACCCCCGTGTCGGTCGAGCGGCACTGGGAGGGCGAGCTGCGGATCGAGGTGCGCAACGCGATCGAGGTCGCCGCGGGCGCCGACCTGACCCAGCCGATCCAGGTGCGGCCCCCGGAGCCGGGCGGGCAGGGCCTCGACGGCATGCGCCGGCGGCTGGAGTCCGTCGGCGGCCGGCTCGACGTACGCCGCCGCGAGGAGGCCGTCGGTCCCACGTTCACGGCGACGGCGTGGGTGCCGGTCCGCGCGGTGGCGCCGTGACCGCGTCGATCCGGGTGCTGCTGGTCGACGACCAGGAGCTGTTCCGCGCCGGGGTCTCGGTCATCGTCGACGCCCAGGACGGGATGGAGGTCGTGGGCGCGGCGGGCGACGGGCTGGAGGCGGTGCGCCTGGTCGACGAGCTCGCCCCCGACGTGGTCCTGATGGACATCCGGATGCCGGAGATGGACGGCGTCGAGGCGACCCGGCAGCTGTTCCTGCCCGAGCGGGTGGCCCGGCGCGACAAGGCGCTGCGCGTCGTGGTGCTGACGACGTTCAACCTCGACGACCGGGCCGCCATGGCGATCCGGCACGGCGCCAGCGGCTTCCTGCTCAAGGACACGACACCGGTGATGCTGCGCGACGCGATCCGCACCGTGCACGCCGGCAACGCGGTGCTCGCCCCCGAGGACCTCACCAGCCTGCTGAGCGGCCAGTTCCGGACCCGCACCCCCCCGCCCGCGCCGTACCTCTCCCTGACCGAGCGCGAGCGCGAGGTCTTCGGCGGCGTCGCGCGGGGCCTGTCGAACACCGAGATCGCGCAGCTGGTCTTCGCCAGCGAGTCGACCGTGAAGACCCACGTCGGCGCGATCCTGCGCAAGCTCACGCTGCGCGACCGGGTGCAGATCGTCGTCTTCGCGCACGAGCACGGCCTGGTCGCCGGCTGACCGCTTCCTTGTAACGCTCGGTTATGGGTTCCAGGGACCCGTTAGAACTGGGCGAGGCCCTGGTGCCCAGATGCCATAACCGAGCGTCACAAGCGGAATCGCGCGCTAGGTTCGGGCGCGTGATCGTTGACCTGACGGACGAGGAGGCCCGGGCCGCGCTGCCGCTGAAGTGGGGGGCGGTCGAGCCGGGGGTGCTGCCGGGCTGGGTGGCGGAGATGGACTACGCCCTGGCACCGCCGATCGTCGAGGCGGTGACCGCGGCGGTACGTCGGGGCACGGCCGGCTACCCGCCGTTCGGGGACGGCGGGGTGGGGGCCGCGCTCACCGGTTTCGCCGACCGGCACTGGTCGTGGAGCCCGCCCGCCGACGCCACCGTGGTCGTCGGCGACGTCATCGCCGGCATCCGGATCGCGCTCGAGGTGCTCTGCCCGCCCGGGCCCGTCGTGGTGCCACTCCCCTGCTACCCGCCCTTCCGCGACGTCGTCGAGATCGCCGGCCGCACGATGGTCGCGGTCGAGGTCGACCCGGACGCCGACGACGCCGCGCTGGACCTCACGGCCGTCGAGGACGCCTTCCGCGCCGGCGCCCGCACCCTGCTGCTCTGCAACCCGCACAACCCCCTCGGCCGGGTCGCGTCCCGGGCCGAGCTCGAGGCGCTGGCCGCGCTTGCCGAGCAGTACGGCGCCCGCGTGGTCGCCGACGAGATCCACGGGCCGCTCACCCTGCCGGGCGCCACCTTCACGCCGTACCTCTCCGTCGACTCCCGCGGCATCCTCGTCACCAGCCCGTCGAAGACGTTCAACACCGCCGGCCTGCACACCGCCCAGGTCGTCAGCCTCGACCCCGAGGAGCAGGTCCGGCTGCGCTCGCTGCCGCTGCCGCAGAACCACGCCTACTCACCGCTCGGGATGATCGCCGCCGTCGTGTCCTGGACCGACTGCGACGCCTGGCACGCGGCCCTCCTCGGGCGCCTCGCCTCCCAGCGCACGCTGCTGGCGGAGCTGCTCGCGACCCACCTCCCCCGCGCCCGGATGCGACCGCTCGCCGCGACGTACCTGCCCTGGCTGGACCTGCGCGCCTATGGCCACGACGACCCGGCCACGCTCGGGCTCGCCCACGGCGTGCGGGTCGCACCAGGCGAGCACTACCAGCCCGGGCTGCCCGGACACGTGCGTCTGAACATCGCCACCGATGCCGAGCGGCTGGAGCGGACGGTGCGCAGGCTGGCGGCCGCGCTCGTCTGACCGGCCGCGAGATCAGCTGTCGCCGAAGGCCGGCATGACCTCGGTGGCGAACATCCGCAGCGACCGCTCGAAGTGCTCGGTCGAGACACCGGGCAGCTGCATGCGGCACACCAGGACCGTGGGGTCGATCTCCTCGCGCAGGTGCCGGATCTGGTCGATCGCCGACTCCGGGTCACCCACGACGTACCGCGAGCTGAACGTCCGGAAGTCCACCTGGCCCTCGTGCGTGACCAGCTCGCCCGCGTCGTTGGTCAGGGCACGCTCCCCCTGGGCCGACTTCAGTCCGTAGAGGCTGAACATCTCCGTGATCGCCGGACCGGCGATGGCCTCCGCCTCCTCCTGGGTGGGGGCGATGAAGACCTCGCGGATGACGGGGCGCTCGTCGGGCACATAGCCGGTCTCCGCCGCGACGGCGCCGTAGCGATCGAAGTGCGCCTTGAGCTCGCTGATGGTGTGCCGGGGCGACGCGGTCACGGGGACCCGGCGCTCGGCGGCTCGCTCCAACAGCCTGGGCCCAGACACGCCGTACCAGATCGGCAGGGTCTCCTGCACGGGAGCGGGGACGAGGTGTGCCCACGGGATCGAGAAGTACTTGCCTTCCCAGGTGAACGGCTCGCCCTTCCAGGCGAGCTGGAGGATGTCGATCGCCTCCTCGAACCGGCCCACCCGCTCCGCCATGGGGATCGCGAAGGCATGGAACTCCTCCGAGGCGTACCCGGGTGCGATGCCCACGCTGACGCGACCTTCCGAGAGGTTGTCGAGCACGGCAAGATCCTCGGCCAACCGGAGCGGGTGGTACAGCGGGACGAGGAGGATGTTCGTCGCCAGGCGCATGGTGCTGGTCAGACCCGCCGCCTTCGCCAGGACCATCAGCGGGCTCGGCGCCCAGCCATTGGACTGGAAGTGGTGCTCGGTGGTGTGGAACGACGTGAAGCCGAGCTCCTCGGCCAACGGGAGGAGGGTGTCCATCTCGCGATAGGCATCCAGGTTGGTCTGTTCACCGTTGACGATGAAGCTGAACATCAGTCCGAATTCCATGGCGATCCTTCGCTGGAGCGGTGGTGGGCTCATGCCGGCGTGAGGGTCCCGACGTGCCGCCCGCTGCTCTGTGCAGGATCCGAGGGTAGTGACATCGGCGCGCGCGCCCTCGAGGAGCCTCCGGACACGAGACAGGAGCGCACAGCACGGGTACGACGGCGAGTGCGGCGACGAGGATCGCTCAGTCGTCCTTCGACTGCGAGGCGATCACCTGGGCATACCACTCGAACGACTTCTTGGGCGTCCGCACCTGGGTCTCGTAGTCGACGTGCACGAGCCCGAACCGCTGCGTGTAGCCCTCGGCCCACTCGAAGTTGTCCATCAGCGACCAGGCGTAGTAGCCGCGCACGTCGACCCCGCGCTCGATCGCCGTGGCCACCGCCCGGAGGTGGGCGTCGAGGTAGTCGATGCGCGGCTGGTCGTCGACGACACCGTTCTCGTCGGGCCCCATCGCATACGAGCAGCCGGACTCCGTGATCATGATCGGCGGCAGCGCGGCGCGGTAGCGGGCCCGCAGGGTGATCAGCCACTCGCGCAGCGCGTCGGGGACCACCGGCCAGCCGAAGTCGGTGGTCGGGTAGCCGACGAGCTCGCGGAACTCGAACGGCATCTCGGCGTCCTCGGGGGCCGCACCGATCTTCATCGGGTTGTAGTAGTTGACCCCGTAGAAGTCGAGCGGCTGGCGGATCGTGGCGAGGTCGCCGTCCGCGATGACGTCCTCGAGCAGCGGTGCGAGGTCGGCGGGGTAGCGGCCGAGCAGCATCGGCTCGACGTACATGCCGTTCCAGATCGCGTCGAAGAGCTTGGTCGCACCGACGTCGGCCTCGTCGTCGCTGGCCGGCCACATCGGCGCGTGGTTGTTGGCGCAGCCGATGCTCGTGGCGCCCGCGGCACGCAGCGCGATCGCGGCGCGACCGTGGCCGACCAGCAGGTGGTGGGCCACGGGCAGGGCGTCGAACATCAGTGTGCGGCCCGGCGCGTGCATCCCCAGCGAGTAGCCCAGCATCGTGACGACGTTGGGCTCGTTGACCGGGATCCAGTGCTCGACGCGGTCGGCGTAGCGCTCACCGGCGATCGCGGCGTACTCGGCGAAGCAGTCGATCGTGGCGCGGTTCAGCCAGCCGCCGTCGTCCTCGAGCGCCTGCGGGAGGTCCCAGTGGTAGAGCGTGACCATCGGCTTGACCCCCGCCTCGAGCAGGGTGTCGATGAGCCGGTCGTAGAAGTCCAGGCCCTTCTCGTTGGGGGGACCGGACCCGGTGGGCTGGATCCGCGGCCAGGACAGCGAGAGCCGGTAGCCGTCGGCGCCGAGGCGCTTCATCAGCTCCACGTCCTCGGCGTACCGGTGGTAGTGGTCGCACGCGACCGCGCCGCTCGACCCGTCGGAGACCCGGCCGGGCTGCGCGGCGAAGGTGTCCCAGATGCTGGGGCCGCGCCCGTCCTCGACCGCGGCGCCCTCGATCTGGTACGACGCGGTGCTGGTGCCGAAGCGGAAGCCGGGGGGAAGCTGAGGGAGCACGGGCACAATGATGCGTGTGAGTGTCGAGATTCGTCGGGCTTCTCAAGGATTCGTGACCAGGGAGAGGGGTCGGTACACCAGGCACGCCTTCTCGTTCGGCCACCACTACGACCCCGAGAACGTCCGGTTCGGGCCGATGGTGTGCCACGACGACCACCTGCTGAGCGGCGGCCAGGGGTTCCCCGACCACCCGCACGCCGACCTCGAGATCGTGACCTGGGTGCTGCGCGGCTCGGTGGTCCACGCCGACGACCACGGGCACGAGGGCCGCGCGGAGCCGGGGACCGTGCAGGTGCTCTCGGCGGGCTCGGGTGTCACCCACGCCGAGACCGCGCTCGAGGCGGCCGGCGCGACCCGGTTCGTCCAGGTGTGGCTGACCCCCGACCACGCCGGCGCCGAGCCGTCCTACGCCCTGAGCCCGGTGTCGCTGCCCGAGGGCGAGCTGGTGACGGTGGCCTCGGGTCGCGACCCGGACGCACCGGCCCGGCTGGGGACGTCGGCGGCGACCTTCGCGGTGGCCCGGCTCCCGGCCGGTGGGTCGCTCACGCTGCCGGACGACCCGATGCAGCACGTGTACGTCGCGAGCGGCGCGCTGGTGCGCTCCTCGCTGGCCCAGCCGCTGGAGGAGGGCGACGCGTTCCGGATCATCGAGCGACCCGGCCTGGAGCTGGCCGCGGCCGTCCCGACCGAGCTGCTCGTCTGGACCTTCAGCCCCGCTTCCTGACCTTCACGAAGAAGCGCATGGTGGCGGTGTTGGTGCCGTCCGTGACGGTCAGCAGCACCTGGTGCACGCCCTTGCGGGCGAACGCGTGCCGCACGGTGCGTCCGACCTCGCTCGCACCGCCGGAGAACCGCCAGGTGTAGGTCAGGGAGTCACGCTCGGGGTCCTGGGCCGTCGCGCCGAAACGCACCGGCTGGCCGGCGCGAGGCCTGCGACCCGCCGTGACGTCGGTGATCTCGGGCGCGCCGTTGGCTGACGGGGAGGCCGCGTCCGAGGGGCTCGGCGCGGCCGTCTCGGTGACCGTCTCGGTCGCCGTGGCCGTCGTGGTGCTGGTGGCCGTGGCGGTCACCGTCGCGGTGGCGGTCGGCTCGCTCGCCGTCGGGCTCTCGGACGCGGACGCCGACTCGGTCGGGGTGGCCGTGACCGTCGGCGAGGTGCTCGCGGTCGGCGACGTCTGCTCGGCCCCGATCGTGTACGCACACCCGCCGGTCGCCGTGTCGGCGTCCGGGACGAGCAGCACCAGCGAGCGCCGGGCCACGATCTCGAGACCCGCGATCTGCTGGCCGGCCGCGAGGGTGCCGGGGAGGCCCAGCGACGCCCAGCGGGCCGACGGCAGGGTCACGGAGATCTCGTCGGCGTCCGCGTCGAAGGTGCCGGTGAGGTCGCTGGCGAGGGTCGTCCGCGTGGTGCCGAGCTGGCCGAGCACGAACGACGTGCCGTCCTCGAGCGTGCGGGTGGCGCCGAGGTAGTAGCCGGCGCCGCCGAAGGTGAAGTTGTAGTCGAAGTACTCGCCGGTCCCCTCCTGGCCGCCGGGGCTGGCGGCGAGGTCGGAGACCTTCCAGTGGAAGGTCACGTCGGAGGTGGCCGGGTCGCTGGAGAGCCACGAGTCGGTGATGTCGAGGGCGGCGTCGCTGGGCAGCGGCGTGCCCGCCCCGAGCACGCTGGAGGCGTCGCCCTCGGGGTCGGTGAACGCGGCGTCGGCCGGGCAGGTGGCCTCGTCCGTCGTGGCGGCGGTGGCGCCCGTGAGCTTCTCCACCGCGGCCAGCACGTCCACCAGTCCGTGCCCCGCGTCGAACGACGTCCCCGAGGTGGCGTCCGGGTTGCGGGTGTCCGCGACGTACTCGCGCGAGGCGCCACCGAACTGGTGCGCGGTGTCGACCATGAGGTCCTCGACCTCGGCCGGGGTGAGGAGGCGGCCCAGCTTCTTCATCGCGACCTGCTGGAGCACGGCGACGTAGCCCGCGATGTGCGGCGCGGCCATCGACGTACCGCTGATCGTGTTGTAGTCCGGGTCCGCGGTGTCCAGGCCGGTGCTGCACACCGGCAGCCACGGCCGGCAGGCCGACGTGATGTTGGCGCCGGGCGCGGAGATGTCCGGGTACGTCGCCACGTCGGACCTCAGACCGCGCGAGGAGGAGGAGTCCAGGTCGTTGTCGCGGCTGGCCGTGCCGGCATCGTCGTAGTTGGCGACCGAGATGATCCCGCCGGTCGGGTCGACGGAGTAGGGGTTGGTCTTGACGGCGGTGCCGTCGCCGCCGTCGTTGCCGGCGGCCCAGACGACGGTCACGCCGGCATCGACGAGCGCGCGCTGGACGAGCACCTGGGGCGCGTCGGCGCTGAAGGAGCCGCCACCGGTGGGGCCCCAGGAGTTGTTCACCGAGACGATCGGTGCGCACGAGCCGTCGCCGCACGGGTCGGCGTGGTGGATCAGCACCCAGTAGAGGCCGGTGGTGCCGCCGTACACGCTCAGCGTCGCACCGCCGGAGACCGAGACGATGTCCGCACCCGGTGCCCCACCGCGCAGGTGCCGTCCGGCGGCGTCGGTGACCCGCGAGCCCGCCGCGATGCCGGTGACGTGGGTGCCGTGCCCGCCGGCGGAGGGTGAGTCGGTGTCGTTGACCGCGGTCGCGTCGACGGCACACGCGTCGAGCGTCTCGTAGTCGTCGGTGAGGACGCCGACCGCGTCGGAGCAGGCGATCTTGACGTTCTTCCTGACCCGGGAGGCGCCGTCGGCGTCCGCGAACATCGGGTGGGTGCCGTCGGTGCCGGAGTCGACGATCGCGACCGAGAAGCCCAAGCCGTCGAACTTGTCGAGCACGCCGTCGCCGTCCACGTCGACGGCGCCGTCGTGGACCGGGACGGCGCGGGTGGTGATCTGGTCGGTGTCGACCTGGTAGGAGACCTTCTCGTCCGACCAGTCGATGCGGGTGACCCGGCTGTCCTTCGCGAGCGCCCGCACCTGCGCGGCCGTGCCCGTGACGGTGACGATGCCGACCCGTCCGAGCGCGACACCCGGGAGCAGGCCGTGGGCGCGCGCCGCCTTCTTCGCCGCCTGGAGGCTCCCGCCTGCCTGCAGCATGACGTGCACGGGGGTGGCGGCCGAGACCGCGCGGAGGTGCCGGCGCAGGGACGGCTGGAGCACCGGGCCGGGCGCGAGCGCCGCCGCGACGGCGCTCAGGTCGCTGGTGGTGGCCGGGGTCCCGGCGGAGTGGGCGCCGAGGACGGCAGCGGCGGGGACGGCGACGAGGGCCGAGGTGGCGACGGTGGCGGCCACGGCGTTGATCGCGGTCCAGCGCGCGGAGAGGCGGTGGGTCATCGAGCTCACTTCTCGTGGAAGGGGGGTGCGGGTCGGGTCTGACCTCGGCTTCTCAACGAGGTTTCGCCCGTCTGGTCACCCGCCACTCGCCGCAGTGGTCCAGACCACGTCGCCGAGCGCGTCGCGGGGTCTCGAGACGGCTGCTGCGCAACCTCGTCGACCGACGAGCGGGTCAGGCGATGATCTGCAAGGCTCCCGGCCGGATCTCGACCGTCGCGGCGTCGTCGGTGAGGCCGGGGAGCACGCCCAACGGCTCGCCGTCGCCGCCGACCGGGATCGGCACCCGGGCGCGGCCGCGGATCTCGACCCGGCGACCGCTCAGCACGGTGACCTCGGGGCGCTCGATGTGCGCGCCGTCGTAGACCGTGGGCAGCGAGCGCATCAGCTCCAGCTTCGAGGCGGCCTCGATGACCACGACGTCGAGGAGCCCGTCGTCGATGGCGGCGGCGGGCGCGATCTTCATGCCCTTGCCGTAGTACGCCGAGTTGGCGACGACGACGGTCGCGGCGGAGTACTCCTGCTCCACCCCGTCGACCGAGACCCGGTAGCGGC
>JAOPYB010000461.1 GCA_025964835.1 Nocardioides sp.
TTCGGCCAGCCGCGCCAGCCCCCTAGGATTTCGGACATGACCGACACCACTCACCGCCCCGACGCCGCACCCGACGCCCCGGTCACCACCGGCGTCCGGGTGCCCGAGAAGGCGGTCCTCGAGGGCCTCGAGGACAGCTGGGCCGCCCGGTGGAAGACCAAGGGCACCTACGCCTTCGACCGGACCCGCTCGCGCGAGGACGTCTACTCCATCGACACGCCTCCCCCGACGGTCAGCGGCAGCCTGCACGTGGGCCACGTCTTCTCCTACACCCACACCGACCTGATCGCCCGCTTCCAGCGGATGCGCGGCAAGACGGTGTTCTACCCGATGGGCTGGGACGACAACGGGCTGCCCACCGAGCGCCGCGTCCAGAACTACTTCGGCGTCCGCTGCGACCCGTCGCTGCCGTACGACGCGGACTTCACCCCGCCCGAGAAGCCGGATTCGAAGAAGCAGATCCCGATCAGCCGGCCGAACTTCGTCGAGCTGTGCGAGCGCCTGGTCGAGCAGGACGAGGAGATCTTCGAGGAGCTGTGGCGCACCCTCGGACTCTCGGTCGACTGGACGCAGCACTACACGACGATCGGTCCGAAGGCCCAGACCGTCAGCCAGCGCGCCTTCCTGCGCAACTTCGCCCGGGGCGAGGCCTACCTCCAGGAGGCCCCGACCCTCTGGGACGTGACCTTCCAGACCGCGGTCGCCCAGGCCGAGCTGGAGGCACGCGACTACGCGGGCGCCTACCACCGGGTCGCGTTCCACAAGCCCGACGGCAGCCCGGTCCACATCGAGACCACCCGCCCCGAGCTGATCCCTTCCGTCGTCGCGCTCATCGCGCACCCCGACGACGAGCGCTACCAGGAGCTCTTCGGCACCACGGTGACCTCGCCCGTCTTCGGTGTCGAGATCCCGGTCCTCGCCCACCCGCTCGCCGAGATCGACAAGGGCGCCGGCATCGCGATGTGCTGCACGTTCGGCGACCTCACCGACGTCACCTGGTGGCGCGAGCTCCAGCTGCCGGTCCGCACCGTGATCGGCCGGGACGGCCGGATGACCCGCGAGACGCCCGAGTGGCTCTCCGGCGAGCAGGCCGCCGCGGCGTACGAGGACCTCAAGGGCAAGACCTCCTTCTCCGCGCGTGAGGTCATCGTCGCGAAGCTCCGCGAGAGCGGCGACCTCGACGGCGAGCCGAAGCCCACGCAGCGGATGACGAACTTCTACGAGAAGGGCGACAAGCCGCTCGAGATCGTCGCCACCCGCCAGTGGTACCTCCGCAACGGCGGCCGCGACGGCGACCTGCGCACCGAGATGATCGCGCGCGGCGCGGAGGTCGAGTGGGTCCCGGCGCACATGAAGCACCGCTACGACAACTGGGTCGGTGGCCTCAACGGCGACTGGCTGATCTCCCGCCAGCGGTTCTTCGGCATCCCGTTCCCGGTCTGGTACCCGCTCGACGACGAGGGCGAGCCCGACTACGCCCACCCGCTGCTGCCGCGCGAGGAGGAGCTCCCGATCGACCCGTCGACGCGGGCACCGCAGGGCTACTCCGAGGGCCAGCGCGGCAAGCCCGGCGGCTTCGTGGGCGACCCCGACGTGATGGACACCTGGGCCACCTCGTCGCTGACGCCGCAGATCGCCGGCGGCTGGGAGTCCGACGACGACCTCTTCCAGCGGGTCTTCCCGATGGACCTGTGCACCCATGCCCACGACATCATCCGCACCTGGCTGTTCTCGCGCATCGTGCGCGCACACTTCGAGAACCACGCAGCCCCGTGGTCGCACGCGCTGATCTCGGGCTTCATCGTCGACCCCGACCGCAAGAAGATGTCGAAGTCCAAGGGCAACGCGGTCGTCCCGTCCGACGTGCTGGACAAGTACGGCGCCGACGCGGTCCGCTGGCGTGCCGCCATGTCGCGGCCGGGCCTGGACTCGCCGTTCGACGAGAGCCAGATGAAGGTCGGCCGCCGCCTCGCGATGAAGGTCCTCAACGCCTCCAAGTTCGTCCTCGGTGGCGTCGGCGCGACGAGTCTCAACCCCTTCGAGGTCTCCGAGCCCATCGACTGCGCGCTGCTCGGCCGCCTCGCCAGCGTGGTCAGCAGGGCGACCGAGGCCTTCGAGGCCTACGACTACACGACCGCGCTGGAGACGACCGAGAAGTTCTTCTGGGAGTTCTGCGACGACTACCTCGAGCTGGTCAAGGAGCGGGCCTACGCCGAGGACGGTGGCGAGGCCACCGCGTCGGCGCGCGCCACGCTGGCGATCGCGCTGCAGGTGCAGCTGCGCCTGCTCGCGCCGTTCCTGCCCTACGTGACCGAGGAGGTCTGGTCGTGGTGGCAGGACGGCTCGATCCACCTCGCCACGTGGCCGACCCAGGTCGAGCTCGGCGCGGCCGCGGCCGCCGACCCCTCGATGGTCGACGCCGTCGCCGCCGCCCTGGTCGGCATCCGTGGCGCCAAGTCCCAGGCCAAGGTCTCGATGCGGGCCGAGCTCTCCCGCGTCGAGATCAGCGGTCCCGAGACCCTGGTCCGCGCCGCCGAGTCGGCCGCGGGCGACCTCCGCAGGAGCGGCAAGATCAGCGGCGACCTCGTCTTCACCGTCGACGCCGACGCCCGGGAGATCAGCGTCGAGGCCGACCTCGCCCCCACCGAGGCCTGACCTTTCGGTGGTCGAGTAGTCGCGTCCACTCGTTGGTCGAGCTGGTCGAGACCACTCGATCCTGAGTTGCGGCGGTCTTTCGCCTCACCGGGTCTCGACCCGCGCGGTCGCGACTTCGTTCCTCAGTCGCGGCGCTTGCTCGACCTCGCCTGCCACGGGTCTGCTGGCGCAGCCCCGGTCAGGCAGACTTCTTCTTCTTGGCCTCGGACTCGCGCGGGATGAGCTGCGGCGCGACACCGTCGAGGACCACGTCGGCGCCGACGATCACGCGGGCGACGTCGCCACGCGACGGCACGTCGTACATCACGTGGAGGAGAACCTCCTCGATGATCGCGCGCAGCCCACGGGCGCCGGTGCCGCGCTCCAGGGCCTTGTCGGCGATGGCCGCGATGGCGTCCTCGGTGAACTCGAGCTCGACACCGTCGAGCTCGAAGAGCTTCTGGTACTGCTTGACCAGCGCGTTGCGCGGGACGGTGAGGATCTGGACCAGGGCCTCCTGGTCGAGCTTGGTGACGCTCGCGATCAGCGGCAGCCGGCCGATGAACTCGGGGATCAGGCCGAACTTGGTGAGGTCCTCGGGGCGGACGAGGGACAGCAGGTCCTCGGCCTCCTTCTCGGCGGCCCCGCGCACCTCGGCGGTGAAGCCGAGGGTCTTCTTGCCGACCCGCTGCTCGATGATGTGCTCGAGCCCGGCGAACGCTCCGCCCACGACGAACAGGATGTTCGTGGTGTCGATCTGGATGAACTCCTGGTGCGGGTGCTTGCGGCCACCCTGCGGGGGCACCGAGGCGGTGGTGCCCTCGATGATCTTCAGCAGGGCCTGCTGGACGCCCTCGCCGGAGACGTCGCGCGTGATCGAGGGGTTCTCCGCCTTGCGGGCCACCTTGTCGATCTCGTCGATGTAGATGAT
>JAOPYB010000463.1 GCA_025964835.1 Nocardioides sp.
CCGAGGGCTCGGACCCCGACGCCGCCGAGGTCGAGTCCCCCACCGACCTGGACAGCCCCTCGCGCCGCTACGTCGTGCGCAAGACGATCCGCGAGTTCTCGCGCGACCAGTGCACGGACCTCGCGGCGGCCCTGACCTACTACGCCGTCCTCGCGGTGTTCCCCGCCGCCATCGCCCTGATGTCGGTGCTGGGCCTGGTCGGCCAGGGCACCAGCGCGGTGAAGGAGGTCCTCAACATCGTCGACGACCTCGGCGGGTCCTCGATCGCGGACGGCATCCGCCCGACCCTCCTGACCCTGAGCACCTCCCAGGGCGCCGGGCTCGCGTTCGTCCTCGGGCTCGCCGGCGCCCTCTGGTCGGCCAGCGGCTACGTCGGCGCGTTCGGCCGCGCGATGAACCGGGTCTACGAGATCGACGAGGGCCGCCCGTTCTGGAAGCTGCGCCCCGTCAACCTGGTCCTCACCGCCGTGCTGACCGTCCTGGCCGCGGCCACGCTGGCGGGCCTGGTCCTCACCGGCACCGTCGCGGACGCGGTCGGGAACGCCATCGGGCTCGGGTCCACGGCCGTTCTCGTCTGGCAGATCGCGAAGTGGCCGGTGCTGCTCGGCGTCGTCGTGCTCATCGTGGCGCTCCTCTACTACGCGACTCCGAACGTGAAGCAGCCGAAGTTCCGCTGGGTCAGTGTGGGCGCCGTGCTGGCGATCGTGACCTGGATCCTCGTCTCGGTGGCCTTCGGCTTCTACGTCGCCAACTTCTCCTCCTACGACAAGACGTACGGCGCCCTCGGCGGCGTCATCGCCTTCCTGCTGTGGCTGTGGCTGACCAACCTCGCGCTGCTCTTCGGGGCCGAGCTGGACGCCGAGCTGGAGCGCGGCCGGGAGCTGCAGTCGGGCATCGCCGCCGAGGAGACGATCCAGCTGCCCCCGCGCGACACCCGCAACATCGACAAGGCCCGCGCCAAGGAGCTCGACGACGTGCGTCGCGGCCGGCAGCTGCGCGTCCGACGCCCCGGCCACCGCGCGACCACCGAAGAGGACAGCTGACATGACCCTCGTCTCCGTCTGGGAGGACCGTCACCCCCACCCTCCGGCCGCCCCCGCCGAGCTCTCCGGCTCTTGGGACGTCGTGGTCGTCGGAGGGGGCATCACCGGCCTGACGACGGCGCTGCTGCTTGCCCGGGCCGGCCGCTCCGTCGCCGTTCTCGAGGCACGTCACGTGGGCGCCGGGACCACCGGGCGCAGCACCGCCAAGGTCAGCGCCCTCCAGGGCACCCGGCTCTCCCGGATCTCACGGCGCCACCCGGAACGGGTCGTGGAGCAGTACGTCCGGGCCAACGTCGAGGGCGGCGCCTGGCTGGCGAGGTTCTGCGACGACCACGGCGTCGACCGCCAGGTCCGCGCGGCCTACACCTTCGGGTTCGGCTCCAGGGGTGCCGCCGCCGCCCGCAAGGAGAGCCTGATCGCCACGCGCGCGGGGCTCCCCGTGACGTGGGTCGACCGGCCCGACCTGCCGTTCGAGACGCAGGGCGCGGTCCGCCTCGACGACCAGTTCCAGGTCGACCCGCTCGAGCTCGTCGACGCGCTCGCGGCCCAGGCCCGGGCCCACGGCGTGACGATCATCGAGGGCGTCCGGGTGCGGCGGGTCAACGGCACCGGTCCGGTCCGGCTCGTGACCGACGTCGGGGCGGCCACGGCGGGCACCGTCGTGGTGGCGACGAACACGCCGATCCTGGACCGAGGCGCGTTCTTCGCCCGGGTCTCCCCCGCCCGCTCCTACAGCCTCGCGTTCCGCACCTCCCACCCTGCCGTCGACGGGATGTACCTCTCGGCCGACTCGCCCTCGCGCTCCCTGCGCGACGCCCCCGCGGACGACGGCAGCCTGCTCCTGATCGGCGGCGCCGGGCACACCACCGGCCGCACCAGGTCTCCCGCGGCCCGCCTCGACGAGCTGCGTGCCTGGACCGCCGAGTACTTCCCGGACGCGGTCGAGACGCATGCGTGGTCCGCGCAGGACTACGTGCCGCACCACGCCCTGCCGTACGCCGGTCCGCTGCTGCCGGGACACGAGGAGATCCTGGTGGCCGGCGGCTTCTCGAAGTGGGGCTTCACCAACGGCGTCGCCGCCGCGCTCGCACTGTCCGGCCGGATCCTCGGCGGGCAGATGGAGTGGGCGGAGGCGTTCCGGACCTGGGGTGCCCACGAGCTCAGGGGCAGTGTCGACAGCGCCCGGATGAACGCCGAGGTCGGCTTCGAGATGACCCGCGGCTGGCTGCGTCCGCTCGCCCGACCGGGACTGGGGGTCGCACCGGCCGAGGGCGACGGCACCGTGCGCCTCGACCACCTGGGCGCTCCTACGGCGGTCGCCCGGACCGCCGGGGTCGAGCGCCGGGTGTCCGCCGTGTGCTCACACCTGGGCGGGATCGTGCGCTGGAACGATGCCGAGCGCAGCTGGGACTGCCCGCTGCACGGCTCGCGGTTCGGCGCCGACGGCGAGGTGCTCGACGGGCCGGCCACCTGCGGGCTCGGCAGGGCCTAGCGGCGCCTAGGGGCGGGGGCTGGTCGGGGCATGGGCCGGGAGTGGAACGATCGGGTCCATGACCGACGACACCCGGACCATGCGCGAGCGGATGCTCGCCGGTGACCCGTACATCGCCGACGACCCCGACCTGGCCCGCGAGAGCCTGCGGGCCCGCGACCTGGCCCACCGGATCAACCAGCTCGCCCCGAGCGACCGGGCGACCCGGCACGAGCTCTTCCGCGAGCTCCTCGGTGGGTTCGGCGAGGACTCCGACATCCGGCCGCCGTTCCACTGCGACTACGGCTACCAGACCACGATCGGCTCGCACACGTTCGTGAACTTCGGCCTGATGTGCCTCGACGTCGCCAGGATCACGATCGGCGACCACGTGCAGATCGGTCCGAACGTGCAGCTCCTCACCCCGACCCACCCGATCGACGCGGACCTGCGTCGCGAGGAGTGGGAGGGCGCCGCGCCGATCACCATCGGCGACAACGTCTGGCTCGGCGGCGGCGTCATCGTCGGCCCCGGGGTCACCATCGGCGAGAACACCGTGGTCGGTGCCGGAGCCGTCGTGGTCGGCGACCTGCCCGCCGACGTGGTTGCCGTCGGCACGCCGGCACGGGTCGTCAAGCGGCTCAGCGACTGAGCGCTTGAGCCTCAGGCCGGTGCCGGCTTGTCGGCGGCGCCCGACGACTCGGGGTCGCGGGTGAAGAACGCCAGCTGGCCGTCGGCCTCGAGGACAGCGTACTCGATGTCGGAGGTCCGCCGGATGCCCTCCTCGCGGGCCGCGACCAGCAGGTCGGCGACGGAGAGCCGCTGCTCTCGCATGGCGTCCTCGATCGGCGCACCGTCCGCGAACACGAGGACCGCGCGCCCCGACACCAGCGGCTGGGCGCGGGGAAAGCGCCACTGCAGCCACGAGAGCCCGACGGTGAGCAGTGCGAACGTCCCGACCGCGAGCATCCCGGCCGTCACCGAGTAGTCCTGCTGGGTGACGGCCTGCTGGACCAGGTCGCCCATGGTCACGTAGAGCAACAGCTCGAAGGTGCTCAGCTCACCCAGGGTCGAGCGCCCGACGGCGCGGGTGACGACCCAGAGGAACGCGAAGACCACGAGGGCGCGTACGACGATCTCCATGCTGGTGCCTCTCCGGGCGGGACGGGGTTCAGGGCAGCAGCCGGGTCCGGAAGTCGACGGTGGCCTCGCGGGCCCCGTCGACCATCACGCTCACGGACCCGGACCGGCCCTGCTGGCTGGACGGCTGGATGTAGGCGTCGTACGCGACGACGAAGGTGTCACCGGGCGGGGCGTCGAAGGTGAGGTAGAGCATGTTCCCGTCCCGCGTGGTGGCCGATGCGTCCGGCCTGAACCCCTGGGTCTCGTAGATGTCGAAGTAGTCCCCCGTGACCGCCAGGGTGAGGCTCTTGCCGAAGCCGCCCGGGTGGTGGACGGTCACCCGCCACGGCACGTCCAGCCCGGCGCGGGCCCGGGTGGCGTGCTCGAGGCTGAGCTGGTAGCCGTCCTCGGTGGCCGTCGACGTCGTCGTGGCCACCCCGAGCAGACCCGTGAGCCCCGCCACGACGAACGCGAGCAGGGCCAGCAGGAAGACCCGTCTCCCCCAGACCGCCGACCGCCCCTGGGCGCGGGACTCGATCCCCTCGAGGGTCGACTCCGGCACGTGCACGCCTCACGGTCTCACCCGGGTACGCCGCCCGCGCGTCGACACGCCCGCGCATGTGGCCGAACGCACCGGGTACGGATCCGGCGTCCGAACCGCACCACCAGGAGGTCGCCATGCCCAGCGGGAAGTCCGCCAACGTCAAGAACGAGAAGCAGTACGAGGCCCTCAAGGACAAGGGCATGTCCAAGGAACGCGCCGCCAAGATCGCCAACTCACCCGACGCCTCCAAGCACGGCGGCGAGAGCAGCGGGAAGGGCGGCGACAGCTCCCAGGGCGGCACGACGGCCCAGAAGAAGAAGGCCGGCAGCAAGGGCGGCAAGGCCGCCGCGAAGAAGTAGCAGGGTTTCGAGACGGTCGCTGCGCGACCTCCTCGACCACCGGTGGGACGGCGGTAGGATTCGCGGGATTGCCGCCCGACCGAGGAGGGTCTGCGTTGCTGTTCGCGCCGCGCTCCCGTCGGCGACTCCCGGCGGGGCCGACCGCCCTGCTCCTCGCGACCGTCCTCGCTGCCGCGCTGGTCCTCGCCGGCTGTGCCTCGGATCCCGGGCAGGGCGACAACACCGATCCCGACCAGGTGGACGCCGTCGGTGCGCCGGAGCTCGGGGCCTGCCGCCTGCTGACCCCCCAGGACGTCGCCGCGCCGAGCAACGCCACCCGGACCGTCGACTGCTCCGCGCAGCACACGGCCGAGACCTACGCGGTCGGGCCGTTGCCCCACTCCCTGGACGACGCGGGGTACGACGACCGCTCGGTCGGCGCCTGGGCCTACGACACCTGCTCCTCGAGGTTCGAGCGGTTCCTCGGCGCCGACGAGAGCCTGGTCATGCGCACGATCGTGAGCTGGGCCTGGTTCCGTCCCTCGCAGAAGGCGTGGGACAAGGGCGCGCGCTGGTACCGCTGCGACGTCGTCGGTGGTGGTGACCAGAGCAAGGCGTACGTCTCCCTGCCGAAGACCGCCCAGGGCCTCCTGCTCGGCCGCCCCGACGACGACTGGATGGTGTGCGCGGCCGGGCCGTCGGTCACCGGGTCCGTCAAGATCCCGTGCTCGGGGCCGCACGACTGGCGGGCCCTCACGACCATCAAGCTCGGCGAGACCGAGGACGACTACCCCGGCGACCGTCTCGTGGAGGTGCGCACGCGCGACTTCTGCTCGGCGTCGGTCGGTGCCGCCCTGAGCTACCCCGTCGACTACGACTTCGGCTACACGTGGTTCCACGCGGCGGAGTGGGAGGCCGGCAACCGTCGCTCGGTCTGCTGGGCGAGGACGGACTCGTGAGACGTCTCGCGCCGCTGCTGCTGCTCGCGCTCGCACCTGCCCTGGCCGCGTGCAGCGGCGGGGACGACATCGCGGGCGCGAAGCCGACGCCCTCCGTGACGACGCCGTCGACGCCCGCGCCGACGGCCGCGGTAGCGGCCCCGCGCCCCGACGACCGGGCCTGCTACCGGCTGGACTTCGACGCGGCCGTCGCACCGACGAACGAGACCAGGCCGGCTGACTGCACGCGTGCGCACACCTCGATGACCTATGTGGTCGACACCCTCGACACCGTCGTCGACGGCCACCTGCTCGCCGTCGACTCCCAGCGGGTCCAGGCCCAGGTGGCCCGCACCTGCCCCGACCGGCTGACCGGCTTCCTCGGCGGTACTCCCGACGACCTGCACCTCAGCATGTTGCGGGCGGTGTGGTTCACCCCGACCGTGGAGGAGTCCGACGCGGGCGCCGACTGGTATCGCTGCGACGTCATCGCGGTCGCCTCCGACGGCGAGCTCGCGCCCCTGACCGGGCGCCTGGCCGGGGTGCTGGGGCGCCCCGCCGCCCGGGCGCCGTACGGCATGTGCGGCACCGCCGAGCCCGGCACCGCCGCGTTCCACCGGGTGATCTGCTCGAGCGACCACTCGTGGCGCGCCATCCGCACCGTCGACTTCGCCCGCCGTACCTACCCCGGCGAGAGCGCCGCCCGGGCCGCCGGGCAGCAGCCCTGTGAGGACGCCGCCCGCGAGCGGGCCTCCGACGCGCTCAACTTCCGGTGGGGCTACGAATGGCCCACCGAGAAGCAGTGGGGCGCGGGTCAGACGTACGGTCTGTGCTGGATCCCCGACTGATTCCGCTACCCCTGGAGTGCCATGAGCTGGAAGCCCGCCGACCTGCCCGACCTCACCGGACGGACGGTCGTGGTGACCGGGGGCAACTCCGGCATCGGGACGCGTACAGCCCATGAGCTCGCCGCCCACGGCGCCACGGTCGTGCTCGCCTGCCGTGACGTGGAGTCGGGCCGCTCCGTCGCGACCTCGATGGCCGGGTCCCCGCGGGTCGAGCGGCTGGACCTGGCGTCCCAGGCCTCGGTGCACGCCTTCGCGGAGAGCTGGGAGGGCCCGCTGGACCTGCTCGTGAACAACGCCGGCGTGATGACGCCGCCGCGCTACCGGGAGACCGAGGACGGCTTCGAGCTGCAGTTCGGCACCAACCACCTCGGGCACTTCGCGCTCACCGGGCTGCTCCTGCCCGCGCTGCTCGAGTCGTCTGCCCCGCGCGTGGTGACGGTCTCCTCGATCGCCCACCACAACGGCCGCGACACGGTGCTCGAGGGCAATCCCGAGTCGACGTACTCCCCCGAGCGCGCCTACGGCAACAGCAAGCTGGCCAACCTGCTCTTCGCCCAGGAGCTCCAGAAGCGGGCGACGGCGGCGCTGTCACCGCTCGTCTCGACCGCGGCGCACCCCGGGATCTCCGCGACCGGCCTGGTCGCCGACCCGAACGGCATGGGCGCCAACCGCCTCGTCCGCGCGGCGGCACCGTTCGTGATGCCGGTGATCTTCCAGTCCGCGTCGGCCGGCGCGAACCCCACGCTGTACGCCGCCACGGCGGGCGAGCCCGGCTCCTACACGGGCCCGCAGTGGCTCCGCGAGACCCGTGGCCCCGTGGGCCCCGCGCGTCGCAGCCGGTTCGCCCGCGACGCGGAGCTCTCGCTGAAGCTGTGGGAGCTCAGCGAGCTCCGCACCGGCGTGACGTTCGAGCTCTGACGGTCCCGCTCAGAAGCCGAGCTTGCGGAGCTGGCGCGGGTCGCGCTGCCAGTCCTTGGCGATCTTCACGCGCAGGTCGAGGTAGACCGGGGTCCCGAGCAGCGCCTCGATCTGGTGCCGCGCTGCGGTGCCGACCTCGCGGAGCCGGGCGCCCTTGTGGCCGATCATGATGCCCTTCTGGGAGTCGCGCTCGACGTAGAGGTTCGCGTGGATCTCCAGCAGCGGCTTGTCGTCCGGGCGACCCTCGCGCAGGCCCATCTCCTCCACGACGACCGCGATCGAGTGCGGGAGCTCGTCGCGCACGCCCTCCAGCGAGGCCTCGCGGATCAGCTCCGCGACGATGGCCTCCTCGGGGGCGTCGCTCAGGTCGCCCTCCGGGTAGAGCTGCGGGCCCTCGGGCAGCAACCCGACCAGCAGGTCCTCGAGGAGCTTCACCTGGTCGCCGGACTTGGCGGACACCGGGACGATCTCCGCCCACTCGGTGCCGGTCTCGGCGCCGAGCTTCTGGATGTCCAGGAGGTGCCTGCCGATCTCCTCGGGGCCGGCGAGGTCGGTCTTGGTGGCGATGGCGACCTTGATCGTGCGCCGCACCTTGGCCATCTCGTTGACGATGAACCGGTCGCCGGGGCCGATCCGCTCGTTGGCGGGGAAGCAGACCGCGACCACGTCGACCTCGGCCAGCGTGGTCTTCACGAGGTCGTTGAGCCGCTCTCCGAGGAGCGTGCGGGGGCGGTGCAGGCCGGGGGTGTCGACCAGGATCAGCTGGGCGTCCGCGCGGTGCACGATGCCACGGACCACGGTGCGCGTCGTCTGCGGCTTCGAGCTCGTGATGACCACCTTGGTGCCCACCAGCGCGTTGGTCAGCGTGGACTTGCCTGCGTTGGGACGCCCGACGAAAGACGCGAAGCCGCTCTTGTGACCGGCCGGGTTGTCGCTCATGTGTGTCCCTCTCGGGCGGCGTCGAAGTCCGCCCAGATCTGGTCGTCGGATTTGCCTGCGGCCTTGCCGGCCCGCCAGATCGGGCCCGGGTCGACCGCCCGGGGCTGCCGCTGGGCGACCCCGCGCCAGTAGCCCATCACGTCGTACGCCGTGGGCGGCAGCTGCCGCTCACGCATCAGGTGCTTGCGGATCGCCCGCATCTGGGCGGACTCACCCGCCATCCAGAAGTATCCCTCGCCGGCGGGCCAGTCGATCGCCTCGACCACTTCGGCGAGGCCGCTGCGCCCCTCGCCCGGCGGGTCGAGCCAGGTGACGGCGGGGCCGGCCGGCAGGTAGCCGCCGAGCTCGTCGGGCACCTCGGCCCAGATCCTGACCCGTGCCGGGTCGAACCCGTCGCGCCCCACGGTCTCGGCGATCCTCGCCATCGCCGGCATCGCCGTCAGGTCACCCACGAGGAGCAGCCAGGCGGCGTCGCCGGGCATCGCGAACGAGCCCTTGGGCTCGGTGATCGTGACGGTGTCGCCGACGATCTCGCGGGCCGCCCACTCGGTGACGAGCCCGACCTCGTGGACGACGACGTCGATCCTCAGCTGCCCGCCTGCCCAGGACCGCACGGTGTAGTAGCGGCTCTGGAACTGCCCGGGCACCACCAGGCCGACCCACTCGTCCGCGATGCCGGTCGACTCGAAGTCCGCCAGTCCCGGTCCGCCCAGCGTGACCCGCACCAGGTGGTCGGAGAGCTGTTCTCGTCCCAGGACGTCGGCGGTGTACTGCCGGGCTCTCGTGCTCACCGCTCAAGGCTAGGGGGTGGGTCGCGCGCGACCGAAACGACGGCCGGGCCCCGAGAGTTTTATCGGCCGGCCGACAAAACTCCCGGTGCGACGACAAACCATCGTCGTCCCACCACCAGATTCATCGGCCGGCCGACAAAACTCCCAACAGGCCGGTCACCACGAGGGCCGCAGCGGGAATCCGTCCTTGCCGTCGTCGCCCGTGCGGACCGCCAGCACCTGGTGCAGCTGGATCTCGTTGCGCTCGAAGGCCAGCCGTGAGCCGGCCATGTAGACGCCCCAGACCCGGGCGGTGCCCTCGCCGACCTCGGCCACGCACTCGTCCCAGTTGTCGACCAGGTTGCGGCACCAGTCGCGCAGCGTCATCGCGTAGTGGATGCGGAGGTTCTCCTCGTGCATGACCTCGAGGCCGGCGTCCTGCGCCTCCTTGATGATCGTGCCCGACCCGATCAGCTCCCCGTCGGGGAAGACGTAGCGGTCGATGAAGGCGCCCGTCTCCTCGCGCCGGTTGTGCGAGCGGGTGATGCAGTGGTTGAGCAGGCGCCCCTCGGGGCGCAGGCGGCCGCGCAGGAACTGGAAGTACGACGGGTAGTTGCGCACGCCGATGTGCTCGGTCAGCCCGATCGAGCTGACGGCGTCGAAGCCGCCCTCGAGCACGTCGCGGTAGTCGGAGTGGCGGACCTCGGCCAGGTCGCCCAGGCGGTCGCTGTCGATGGCCTCCTTGGCCCACTGGGCCTGCTCGCGGGAGAGGGTCACGCCGAGCGCGTGGACGCCGTAGTGCTTCGCGGCGTGCCGGACCATCCCGCCCCAGCCGCAGCCGACGTCGAGCAGCCGCTGGCCGGGCTTGAGGTCGAGCTTGCGGCAGACCAGGTCGAACTTCTCGGCCTGGGCCTCCT
>JAOPYB010000466.1 GCA_025964835.1 Nocardioides sp.
TCATCGTCGGTGCCAGCAAGCACGACGCGTCGATCAGCCTGCCGGACCTCCACGTCCCCCTGGAGGCGCCGGGCTGGATCTGGGCCTTCACCGTCTACATGGGCGTCTACATCCTGATGATGTACACGGTCGACTTCGCCCGTTTCGGCAAGGTCGAGGACGAGGCCTTCCACGGCAACGTGACGTTCGGTCCGCTGTTCTACCTCGCCACCTACCTCGGCACCGGCCTCGTGGGCATCTTCCTCGCGGCGACGGTCCCCGGTGTCATGGGGCCGGCCGGCATCACCGAGACCGGCATCGTCGATGCGGTGATCTCGCTCCTCGGCTTCGGCGGGCTCCTGCTCATCGTCGTCAGCCAGACCCGCATCAACAGCGCCAACCTGTACCTCGCGTCCACGAACCTCGAGGCCACCGTGTCCCGGATCCTGGGGATCAAGCTGCCGCGTAGCGTCTGGGCGGTCGTCGCCGGCGTGATCGTCTACTTCATGATGCTGACCGACGTCCTCTCCTACCTGCTGCGTGCGCTGGCCTGGCAGGGAGTCTTCGTCGTCGCCTGGGTCGCCATCGCCCTCGTTCACATCGCACTCGACCGCGGTGCGAAGAGCAACCCGGAGATCCGCCCGGGCCGGCTGCGCCCCGTCACCCCGGCGGTCGCCGTGTGGATCGTGGTCTCGGTGTTCGGCATCTGGCTCGTCGAGGACGGCGGCACCTTCGGTGCCACCTGGTCGGCTCCGATCACGTTTGCCCTCAGTGCGCTCGGCTACCTCGTCACCGCTCGCTACGACGTGCTGCTGAAGAGGGACGGGGATCCGCAGGACGAGGTCGAGGACGTCTGGACGGCGCGGATCCGCTGCCACGTCTGCGACCTGTCCTACATCGCGGTCGAGATGGACCGGGACCCGACTGCCGACGGTGCGGCCATCTGTTCCGGGTGCGCCTCGGCCAGCCCGAGCTTCTACCGCGCCGCCCTGGCCGACGGCATCCGCTGAGGACATCGATGACAGAGACAGAGCTCGTCCAGGCGCTGTGTGACAGCGCAGAAGTGCCCGAGGGCGAAGTGCTCGCGGTCGAGAGGCCGGGGCTGCCCACCCTGCTCGTCTGCAACGTCGACGGCACCTACCACGTCGTGGACGACCTGTGCAGCCACGGCGCGTCGTCCCTGGCCGAGGGACGCCTGATCGGGTGCGAGATCGAATGCGCACTGCACAAGGGCCGCTTCGACGTGACGAACGGGCGAGCGACCCGCCGGCCGTCTAAGAAGCCGATCTCGAGCCACGCCTGCGTCGTCCGCGACGGACACGTCTTCCTGGTCAACTCATCCGAAGGAGAAACAGCATGACCGATCTGCAGGTACGACCGTCAGAGACTGAGCCGATCGGTCCGGAGGAGGACGGCGACACGGCGACCCGCCGCTGGGCGACCGCCTACCCCGAGCTCGGCACCGAGCCGATCTCGACCGACCGGTTCATCTCCGAGGAGTTCTTCGAGCGCGAGCGCAAGGAGGTCTTCGCCAAGTCGTGGGTGAACGTCGGCTCGAACCACGACTTCCCCAGCGCAGCGGCCTTCTTCGTCCGGGACATCAAGGTGCTCGGGGTCTCCCTGCTGGTCGTCCGGACCGACGACGGCAAGGTGCAGGCCTACCACAACGTGTGCTCGCACCGCGGGAACAAGCTGATCTGGGAGCAGAACGGCCCCTGCCCGAAGGTGTTCGCCTGCCGGTTCCACGGCTGGGGCTACCAGGCCACCGACGGCGCCCTGGCGTCCATCCCGGACGAGGAGCAGTTCTACTTCAGCGACAAGAGCACGCTGGACCTCGTGCCGGTGCGCACCGACACCTGGAACGGCTTCATCTTCGTCAACCTGGACGACGACGGGACCGTCGACCTCCACGAGCACCTCGGTCCGCTGGGGGAGAAGCTCGCCGACTTCCCGTTCGAGAAGCTCACGATGGAGTACCGCTACGACGTGCCAGAGAAGGCAAACTGGAAGGTGGCCCTCGACGCGCAGAACGAGATCTACCACGTCCCGATGCTGGCGCCCGTGCACCGGTTCCTGTCCGGTGGCGCGTTCCACACGAACGACGACGGATACACGCGGGTGCACACCTTCGACCGGCTGGGTCTGCACTCGGTCTACACCTCGGAGTCCGACGACGACTTCCAGGACACCGACAGCGGCGTCGCGAACGCGGCGACCCACCCGGCCTTCGGCGTCCTGCAGCTCCCGCTGGAGACGCCGTTCGCATTCCACGTGGTGTTTCCGAACATGGTCCTCGCGTTCTTCAACAACTCGATGTTCACCTACAACATCTGGCCCGAGGCCGTGGACCAGACGACGTGGGAGATCCGACTGCACTACCCGAAGCCGACCAACCTGGCCGAGCGGGTGCTGGTGGAGCAGGCCAAGTCCAGGTTCCGCGACCTCCTCTGCGAGGACCAGGCCGGCCACGAGGCCCTGCAGGTCGGCCTCACCTCGCAGGCACGCGACATCTTCGTGCTCGGGGAGCAAGAGGTCCAGATCCGAGCGTTCCACCACAACCTCGACAACTACATGGACGGAGTCCGCCGATGAGCACGACCACGCCCGCACCCCCCACCACAGTGGCGCTGCCCGCCGGCTTCGAGTGGCTGGGGCGCTACGCCAAGTGGGCGCTCGACGGCGAGCGCGCGCGGATCGAGGCCCGCCTGACCACACCCATCGAGGAGTCGCGGCTGTTCTACGCGAGCGTGCTCGCGGAGGTCCCGGCGATCATGGCCCACCTGCTGGGCTGCCCGGTGGACGACGTGAGCGAGGCCGACGAGAACCTCCTGCGGATCATGCTCTCCTACGTCGAGGTCTCCAACGCCGTCGAGATCTACGAGCAGGCAGAGGTGCCCGACGGTGCCGACCTGCGCCTGTTCGTCTCGGTGCTCGAGGGCACTCGATGACCCAAGGCGTTGCCTTCGTCACCGGTGGGGGTTCCGGCATCGGCCGGGCCGCGGCCGTCGCCCTGGCAGGCGACGGCCTGGCGATCGCCGTCAGCGATGCCGACCTCGACCGCGCGACGGAGACTGTCCAGCTCGTGGAGGAACGGGGCGGCCAGGCCTTCGCCGTGCTGCTGGACGTCTGCGACGAGGCCGCGGTCGACGCAGCGGTGCAGGAGACGGTCGAGCGCTACGGGAGGCTCGACGTCGCCGTCAACAGCGCCGGCATCCAGGGCGACCTTGCGGCCGTCGCCGAGTGCACCCTGGCCAACTGGGAGCGGACGCTGGCGGTCAACCTGACCGGCACGTTCCTGTGCATGCGCGCGGAGATCAACGCCATGCTGGCCGGCGGCGGGGGGTCGGTCATCAACCTGGCCTCCAACTTCGGTCTGGTCGGCAAGCCGCGCATCCCGGCGTACGTCGCGAGCAAGCACGGCGTCGTGGGACTCACGAAGTCCGCCGCTCTGGACTACGCGCAGCGGGGGATCCGGGTCAACGCCGTATGCCCAGGCCCGATCGACACTCCGCTGCTGCGGAAGATCGCGGCCGACGCGGGTCCGCAGGGCGAGGCCATGCGGCGCGAGGTCGAGGAGAGCGTCCCGATGGGCCGGGTCGGTGAGTCCGACGAGGTCGCCCAGGTGATCGGGTGGCTCGCCTCGCCGGCGGCCTCCTTCGTCACCGGCACCGCCATCCCGGTCGACGGCGGCTTCGTCGTCGGCTGAGCGCCGATCAGTCAACGCACTGCTAGTGGGAGAAGAGGACGTGCCCCAGACACCAACGACAGCACAGCTCGAGGGCGCGCCGCTCAAGGCGGGCGAGCTCGAGCTGCTCGTGGACCGTGTCCACGCGGAGTCCGACTGCGTGGTCTCCGTGCGGCTCGTGGACCCGAGCGGCCGCGAGCTGCCGGCTTGGCAGCCCGGGGCGCACATCGACTTCTGCCTCCCGGGCCTCACCCGCCAGTACTCGCTCTGCGGGGACCCCGACGACCGGAGCTGCTACCGCATCGGGGTCCTCCGCGAGGCTGGTGGGCGTGGTTGCTCGGACTACATCCACCGCGAGGTGACCCCCGGCCACCGTGTCGCGGTCCGGGGTCCACGCAACAACTTCCCGCTCCTCGACGCCGATCGGTACCTGTTCGTCGCCGGCGGGATCGGCATCACGCCGTTGCTGCCGATGGTCGCGGAGGTGGAGTCCCGGGGCCGCGAGTGGGAACTGGTGTACGGCGGTCGCAGCTGCGCCTCGATGGCCTTCCGCAGCGAGCTGGCGGCGTACGGATCCCGGGTGCGCGTCAGTCCGCAGGACGAGGCAGGCCTGCTCGACCTGGACGCGATCCTGGACGTCGCGCCGGGAACCGCTGTCTACTGCTGCGGGCCCGAGCCGCTCATCGCCGCGGTGGAGAGCGAGTGCTCGCAACGACCCGGTGTCGCCCTGCACGTCGAGCGCTTCGGTGCCCGTCCCCTGCCCGACGGCATGGTGCCGACCGGCTTCGAGGTGTACTGCGCGGACTCCGACGTCACCGTCGCGGTCGCCGTCGACGAGTCGATGCTCGAGGCCCTGATGAGGGCCGACCTCGACCTGAACTACGAGTGCATGCAGGGCACCTGCGGGAGCTGTGAGCTGGACGTGCTCGAGGGCGAGGCCGTCCACCTGGACACCGTGCTCACCCCCGAGGAGCACGCCGAGAGCTCCGTCGTCTTCCCCTGCGTGTCTCGGGCACGGACGTCGCGGCTCGTCCTCGACGTCTGATCCACCCCCTGTTCGACCATCCGAAAACCCGTCACGACTGAGGAGATATCCCCATGATCCGCCACGTATTCGCCTGGCAGGTGGCCCCGGGCCACGACAACGACAAGGTCATCGACCTGCTTGACCAGCTGTCGGACAAGATGGACTTCATCGTCAGCTGGAGCGTGGGCAAGCACGTGGGCGAGCCCAATGAGAACGGCGACCCGTGGGACGGTGCCCTGATCACCGACTTCGCGTCGTGGGACGACCTCGAGCGCTACTCCACCGCCCCCTTCCACATGGAGATCGTGGACCAGCTGCTGCCGATGGTCTCGGGCC
>JAOPYB010000144.1 GCA_025964835.1 Nocardioides sp.
GCTCGAGGTCGGCCGCCTCGGCGGCCAGCAGCCGGACCACGATCCCGTTGCCGGTGAGCGCCTTGCAGAAGGCGCGGGCGACGTCGCGTGCGTCGTCGCGACCGGTGTGCGCCAGCATCAGGACGCGCCGGGTCGCTGCGGGTTCGCTGGTCGTCACGGGTCCACCTTCTCACCCGCGACCCCCAACGGGTCGGCAGCCACTACGACGCTGTGGATGTGCTCGGCATCGACCGTGGCCGGGCCGTGGCGCAGCCACAGGAAGAACTCCACGTTCCCGGACGGACCCGGCAGCGGGCTGGTCGTGACCATCCGGGCACCCCAGCCGCGTCGGCCGGCGGCGGCCGCCACGGCGTTGACGGCCTCGGCGCGGAGCTCCGGGTCGCGCACGACCCCGCCCCGTCCGAGACGCTCCTTGCCCACCTCGAACTGCGGCTTGACCATGAGAGCGAGGTCGCCGTCCGGGACGGTCACCCCGACCAGCGCGTCGAGCACGAGCTCGAGGGAGATGAAGGAGAGGTCCCCCACGACCACCTGCACCGGACCCCCGATCGCCTCCGGGGTCAGCGCCCGGACGTTCATCCGGTCGTGGATGTGCACCCGATCGTCCTGCTGGAGCTTCCAGGCCAGCTGTCCGTAGCCGACGTCCACGGCGACCACCTCCGCCGCGCCCGCGCGCAGCAGGACGTCGGTGAATCCGCCCGTCGAGGCGCCGGCGTCGAGGCAGCGCCTGCCCTCGACGACCAGCCCGGCGGGGCCGAACGCCGCCAGTGCGCCGGCGAGCTTGTGGCCGCCCCGGGAGACGTAGTCGGGCCGGTCGGGGTTGTCGGCGACGACGATCGCCAGATCGGTGGTGACGCCGGTCGCGGGCTTGGTGGCGACCGCGCCCGAGACCTTCACCCGCCCGTCGGCGATCAGCTCGCTGGCGTGCTCGCGGGAGCGGGCGAGACCGCGACGCACGAGCTCGGCGTCCAGCCGGAGGCGACGGGGCGGCACGGTCGGGTCAGGAGGGCCCGGGCCGGCCGGGCTGGTGGTCGAGCGCGCGCCGCAGCTGCTCGTGGGCGCTCTCGAAGACGCCGACGTGCTCCTCGACGGGACGGTCCTCGAGCTCCTCGACGGCGGCGATGACGGCGTCGACGTCGTCCATGCCGGTGCGCACCCGCTCGGGGGCGGTGGGCTCGTCCGCGGGCTGGTGCGTGCCGTGGAGGTCCCGGTCCTCAGTCATGGGCCGAGGCTACCGCCACCGGGCGGCACGTCACGGGAGGGGCGCGGTGAGGTCGTCGGTGTCCGCGGGCTCGCCGGCCTCGTCCAGGTGCGCCCAGGCTGCCTCGGCGACCACCCGCCACCAGTCGGCCACGGTGCCGTCGCCATCGACGGCCAGCCGCCCCTCCGCCACCCGGGCGCGCCAGCCGCCGAGCACCCGGACACCGTCCTCGTCGCTCGGGGCGGGGTGCGCCTGCAGCAGGCCGGCGAGATCCGGGGAGACGTACGTCGGGCGGGCGCCCTCGGCCGCGGCCACCAGCTCGGCCAACCCGGTGACGCCGGTGAGGACGAGCAGGGAGTCGAGGCCGGCGTTGCGCGCTCCCTCGATGTCGGTGTCCAGGCGGTCGCCCACCATCAGCGGGCGCTCACCGCCCACCCGTCTGACCGTCTCGTCGAGCAGCGGGCGTTGCGGCTTGCCGGCCACCACGGGGTCGACCCCGCTGAACGAACGGAGGGTCTCCACCAGCACCCCGTGGCCGGGCGCCACGCCGTAGGCGGTGGGGATGGACATGTCGGTGTTGCTGGCCACCCACGGGAGCCCGTCGCGGATCAGCACCGCGGCCCGCATGATGTCGCGCCAGGGCACGTCCGGCCCGTAGCCCGTGACGACGGCCCGCGCGTCGTCGGCGTCGTCGACGGCGACCGGCTCGAGGCCCTCCTCGCGCAGTGCCTCCTCGAGGCCGGCCGCGCCCAGCAGCACGATCCGCGCGTCGCGCTCGTAGCGGTCGACCAGGACCCGCGCGGCGGCCTGGGCCGACGTGACGACGTCGTCGGGCTGAGCCTCGACGCCGAGCCCGCGCAGGTGCTCGGCCACCTGTTCCGGGGGGCGCGCCGCGTTGTTGGTGATGAAGGCGAGCCGCAGCCCCGCCTGGCGAGCCTCGGCGAGGTGCTCGGGAGCGCCGGGCACGGCCTCACCACCGACGTAGACGACCCCGTCGAGGTCGAGCATGGCCAGGTCGTGGGCCGTGCTCAGGGGTTCCGCGGACGAGCCGAGCATGCGTGCCTCCCTGCGTAGTCGGACCGCGCCGCACCCTACGATGCTCCGATGGACGACAGCCGTGTGGTGACCCCGCCGTACGTCGCGGGGCCGCTCCGACTGGCACCCTTCCGGGGCCTGATGCTGACGCCCGGCAGGATCGGTGACCCCGCCTCGGCGCGCGCCTTCGCGCGACCCTATCGGGATGTCGCGACGCGGCTGACCTCGTGGGAGCGGCGCGGCCAGCTGCACCAGGACGAGGCGGCCGCGGTCTACCTCCACGAGTACACCGCGGGGGGCATCACGGTGCGGGGGCTGGTCGGCGCTCTGGACATCTCGAAGCGAGCGGTCCACCGGGCCGACCGCGTGGTCTACCCGCACGAGGGCGTCCATCCGGTCCAGGCCGACGAGCTCGCCGAGCGGATGGCCGAGATGCAGATGAATCCGGCGCCGATCCTGCTCGTGCACCGCGGACCGGCCTCCGTGAGGCTCCTGCTCCAGGGCGTGCTGGCCAGCACCCCGGACCACCAGTTCACCGACCGCGCGGACCAGCGGCACCGGATCTGGGCGATCACCGACCCCGACGCGCTCGGGGCGCTCGCCACCGGGCTGGCCGACTCCCGCGCGCTGATCGCCGACGGACACCACCGCTACGCGGCCTACCTGCGCCTGCAGCAGCTGCACCCGGGGGGCTCGCACGACCTGGGCCTGGCGATGCTGGTGGACCAGGACGAGACCCCACTGTTCCTCGGTGCGATCCACCGCGTGCTGGTCGGCCCGACCCTCGCCGAGCTCCGCACTGCCGCCCGGGCGACCGGAGCCGAGCTCCACGAGCTCCCGGAGGAGGCCGCGGTCGCGGCGCTCGGCCCCGATGTGCTGGTCGCGACCGACGGCGCCACCTGGGTGACCATCCGGCTGCCCGTCCCCGCGGGGCGGGCCGCGGTCGAGATGCTGCACGAGGACATCGTGCCGGCGCTCCCGCGAGCGCCGGAGCGGGTCGGCTACCACCACTCCGTCGACGAGGCGCTCGCGCACGCCTCTCGCAGCCAGGCGGTGGCGGTGCTGATGCCGGCCCCCGACTTCGACCTGGTGCTCAGCATCGTCGCGGCCGACCGGCTGATGCCGGAGAAGGCGACGTCGTTCCAGCCGAAGCCGAGCGTGGGGGTGCTCATCCGCTCGCTGCTCGACGGATGACGCGACCGCCCGTCACCTCGACCTCGACGCGGGAGGCCGCCGCCCCGCCGACCCGGAAGAACCGCCGGCGCACCGCGCCCGTGACCTCGACGACGTCTCCGACGCCCCACCCGGCCACCGAGCGGCGGACCCGTCCGGCCCAGACGGCGCACTCGAGCGAGTCGACGCACTGACGGGACCGGGCCCGGTCCCCCGTGCGGGTGACCACGATCCGGAACGTCCAGACCGAGTCGCCGCTGGGCAGCACCCGCTCCTCGGGCTCCTGGGAGACCCGCCCGACCAGGCGGACCTCGTTGACCGACTCCGCCTCGGTCTCTTCCTTCGTTGCCTGTGCTGACATGCCATCACCTCCGCCCCCACGCTGGCGGTGCGCACCGACGGTCCGGAAGGGCACCCGGTCGCGCCTGTGGAAACGCGCGCGCGGCTGCCCGCTGTGCACAAGAGATGGCGTGGGAGAACACGCCCAAATGCGAGTAGGGCCACCCCCGAAGGGATGGCCCTACTCAAAAGAATGTCCGGCGGCGTCCTACTCTCCCACAGCCTCTCGGTTGCAGTACCATCGGCGCTGAAAGGCTTAACTTCCGGGTTCGG
>JAOPYB010000145.1 GCA_025964835.1 Nocardioides sp.
CCGAACCCGGAAGTTAAGCCTTTCAGCGCCGATGGTACTGCAACCGAGAGGCTGTGGGAGAGTAGGACGCCGCCGGACATTCTTTTGAGTAGGGCCATCCCTTCGGGGGTGGCCCTACTCGCATTTGCGCGCCACTTCCCATGCACGGGTGGCGGCCGCGCTTGCATTTCCACAGACAAGACCCCGATGCCTCCCGGACCGTCGGTGGGCGCCACCAGCGTGGGTGGCGGAGGTGATGTGCCATGTCGGCACGGGCAACGAAGGAAGAGACCGGCGCGGAGTCGGTCAACGAGGTCCGCCTGGTCGGGCGGATCTCGCAGCAGCCCGAGGAGCGGGTGCTCCCCAGCGGCGACTCGCTCTGGACGTTCCGGATCGTCCTCACGCGCACGGGTGAGCGGGGTCGGTCCCGTCGATGCGTCGACTCCCTCGAGTGCGCCGTCTGGGCGGGGCGGGTGCGCCGCTCGGTGGCCGGATGGGGCGCCGGGGACATCGTCGAGGTCACGGGCGCGGTGCGCCGGCGGTTCTTCCGGGCCGGTGGTGCCGCGGCGTCGCGCGTCGAGGTCGAGGTGACCGGCGGTCGCGTCATCCGTCGAGCAGCGAGCGGATGAGCACGCCCACGCTCGGCTTGGGCTGGAACGACGTCGCCTTCTCCGGCATCAGCCGGTCGGCGGCGACGATGCGGAGCACCAGGTCGAAGTCGGGGGCCGGCATCAACACGGCCACCGCCTGGCTGCGCGAGGCGTGCGCGAGCGCCTCGTCGACGGAGTGGTGATAGCCGACCCGCTCGGGCGCCCGCGGGAGGCCGGGCACGATGTCGCCGTGCAAGACCTCGACCGCGGCCCGCCCCTCGGGGACGTCAAGGCGGATCGCCAGCCAGGTGATGCCGTCGGTCGCCACCAGCACGTCCGGGCCGAGGGCCGCGACCGCGGCCCCCTCCGCGAGCTCGTGGAGCTCGGCGCCGGTCCCCTCGGCGGCGGTGCGGAGCTCGGCGAGGGTCGGGCCGACCAGCACGCGATGGATCGCACCGAGGAAGAGCGGAGTCTCGTCCTGGTCCACCAGCATCGCCAGGCCCCGGTCGTGCGAGCCGCCCGGGTGCAGCTGCTGCAGGCGCAGGTAGGCCGCATAGCGGTGGTGTCCGTCGGCGATCAGGGCGCGGGAGTCGGCCAGGCCGGCGTTGAGCGCGGCGAGGACGTCGGGGTCGGTGATCGCCCAGAGCCGGTGCCGCTGGCCGGCGCGGTCGGTGAACTGGTGGTCCGGTGCGCCCGCCAGCACCCCCTGCAAGAGGAGTCGCACGGAGGCCGGTCCGCGGTGCACGAGCAGGATCGGCGCCGGGTTCATCTGCATCTCGGCCATCCGCTCGGCGAGCTCGTCGGCCTGCACCGGATGGACGCCTTCGTGCGGGAAAACCACGCGGTCGGCGCGGTGGACCGCCCGCCGCGAGATGTCCAGGGCGCCGACCAGCCCCCGGACCGTGATGCCTCCCGAGGTGTACTCGTGGAGATAGACCGCGGCCGCGTCGTCCTGGTGCAGTTGGCCGCGCCGCTCCCAGGCGGTCAGCCGCGCCGCGACGTCCCGGTAGGGTCGCGCGAAGGCACGCGCCGAGGCGGGGTCCCCGATCCTGCCGGGCGCCAGCATCAGGCCCCGGAAGGGTGCCAGTCGGAGCGGCCCCGCGACGTACGGCGGGGTCACCACGCGGCTGTCGTCCATCGGAGCATCGTAGGGTGCGGCAGGGTCCGACTACGCAGGGAGGCACGCATGCTCGGCTCGTCCGACGAACCCCTGAGCACGGCCCACGACCTGGCCATGCTCGACCTCGACGGCGTCGTCTACGTCGGCGGCGAGGCCGTGCCGGGTGCCCCCGGGCACCTGGCCGAGGCGCGCCGGGCCGGGCTGCGGCTCGCCTTCATCACCAACAACGCGGCACGTCCCCCGGAGCAGGTGGCCGAGCACCTGCGCGAGCTCGGCGTGGACGCCCAGCCCGACGACGTCGTCACGTCCGCCCAGGCCGCCGCGCGGGTCCTCGTCGACCGCTACGAGGTCGGCGCGCGGATCGTGCTGCTGGGCGCAGCCGGACTGGAGGAGGCGCTGCGTGAGGAGGGCCTCGAGCCGGTAGCCGTCGACCACGCCGACGCGGCGCGGGCCATCGTCACGGGCTACGGGCCCGACGTGCTCTGGCGCGACATCATGCGGGCCGCGGTGCTGATCCGCGACGGGCTCCCGTGGGTGGCCAGCAACACTGACATGTCGATCCCCACCGCCTATGGCGTGGCGCCGGGCCACGGGGTGCTGGTGGGGACCATCCGCTCGTTCAGCGGGGTCGACCCGGTGGTGGCCGGCAAGCCGCAGCGCCCGCTCCTGGACGAGACGGTCAGGCGGGTCGGCGGCGAGCGCCCGCTCATGGTCGGCGACCGTCTGGACACCGACATCGAGGGTGCCCGCAACGCCGGCCTCGACTCCCTGCTCGTCCTCACCGGCGTCACCGGGCTGGGCGAGCTGGTGGCCGCGGCCGCGGCCGCCCGCCCGACGTACGTCTCCCCGGACCTGGCCGGCCTGCTCGAGCCGCACCCCGCGCCCACCGACGAGGACGGCGTCCGTTTGCTCGGCGGCTGGCGCGCCCAGGTGACGGAGGGGCGGCTGGTCGTCGACGGCGACGGCATGGCGGCCGACTGGTGGCGGGTGGTCGCCGAGGCCGCCTGGGCGCATCTGGACGAGACCGGCGACCCCGCGGACACCGACGGCCTCACCGCGCCCCTCCGGTGACCTGCCCCCGGGTGGCGGTAGCCTCGGCCCATGACTGAGGACCGGGACCTCCACGGCACGGACCAGGCCGCGGACGAGCCCACCGCCACCGAGCGGGTGCGCACCGGCGTGGACGACGTCGACGCCGTTCTCGCCGCCGTCGAGCAGCTCGAGGACCGTCCGGTCGAGGAGCACGTCGGCGTCTTCGAGGGTGCCCACGAGCAGCTGCGGCGCGCGCTCGACCACCAGCCCGGCCCGCCCGGGCCCTCCTGACCCGACCGTGCCGCCCCGTCGCCTCCGGCTGGACGCCGAGCTCGTGCGTCGCGGTCTCGCCCGCTCCCGCGAGCACGCCAGCGAACTCATCGCCGACGGTCGGGTGAAGGTCTCGGGCGCGGTGGCGAGCAAGCCCGCCACTGGCGTCACCACCGATCTGGCAATCGTCGTCGCCGACAACCCGGACCGGCCCGACTACGTCTCCCGGGGCGGGCACAAGCTCGCCGGTGCCCTGGCGGCCTTCGGGCCCGCGGGGCTGTCCGTCGAGGGGCGCCGCTGCCTCGACGCCGGCGCCTCGACGGGCGGGTTCACCGACGTCCTGCTGCGCGCGGGCGCCGCGGAGGTGGTCGCGGTGGACGTCGGCTACGGCCAGCTGGCCTGGAAGCTCCAGCAGGACGACCGGGTCCGGATCCACGACCGGATGAACGTCCGCTCGCTCACCCGGGAGGCGATCGGGGGTCCGGTCGAGGTGGTCGTGGGTGACCTCTCGTTCATCTCCCTCGAGCTCGTCCTCGATGCGCTGATCGGGGTGACCGTCCCGGGCGGCGACCTCGCCCTCATGGTCAAGCCGCAGTTCGAGGTCGGTAAGGAGCGGCTCGGCAGGGGCGGGGTCGTGCGCGACCCGGAGCTCCGCGCCGAGGCCGTCAACGCCGTCGCCGCGGCCGCCGCCCGGCGGGGGTGGGGCGCCCGGATGGTCACGACCAGCCCGCTGCCGGGGCCGTCCGGGAACGTGGAGTTCTTCCTGTGGCTGCGGCACGGCCCCGCAACAGTCGGCGCCGAGCACATCCACAGCGTCGTGGTGGCTGCCGACCCGTTGGGGGTCGCGGGTGAGAAGGTGGACCCGTGACGACCAGCGAACCCGCAGCGACCCGGCGCGTCCTGCTGCTGGCGCACACCGGTCGCGACGACGCACGCGACGTCGCGCGCGCCTTCTGCAAGGCGCTCACCGGCAACGGGATCGTGGTCCGGCTGCTGCCCGCCGAGGCGGCCGACCTCGAGCTGGACCCCGCCGAGTTCGCACCGGTCCTCGAGCTCGCCGACGGCGAGGAGGACGCCTCCCTCGACTGCGAGCTCGCCCTGGTCATCGGCGGCGACGGCACCCTCCTGCGGGCCGCCGAGATCACCCACGGCAGCGGCACCCCGGTGCTGGGCGTCAACCTCGGGCACGTCGGCTTCCTCGCCGAGGCGGAGTACGACCACGTGGAGTCCACGATCGAGGCGATCGTCAACCGGCGCTACACCGCCGAGGACCGGCTGACCCTCGACGTCACCGTGCACCGCGACGGCGAGGTCGTGTTCACCACGTTCGCCCTCAACGAGGCCAGCGTCGAGAAGGCCGCCCGCCAGCGGATGCTCGAGGTCGTCGTCGAGATCGACGGCCGGCCGCTGTCCCGGTGGGGCTGCGACGGCGTCGTCTGCGCGACGCCCACCGGGTCGACGGCCTACAACTTCAGCGCCGGCGGCCCGATCGTCTGGCCCGAGGTCGAGGCGCTCCTGATGGTGCCGATCAGCGCGCACGCGCTCTTCGCCCGGCCGATGGTGGTCGCGCCGACCTCGGTGCTCGCCGTCGAGGTGCTGGCCCGCACCGAGGGAGCCGGCGTGCTGTGGTGCGACGGCCGGCGGGCCGTGGACCTGCCCCCCGGCGCCCGGATCGAGGTCCGCCGCGGTCACCAGCCCGTCCGGCTGGTCCGGCTGCACGAGGCGCCGTTCACCGATCGGCTGGTGGCCAAGTTCGGGCTGCCGGTCGAGGGCTGGCGCGGCTCCAGCGAGCGCCGCCGCCTGCTGGCCCAGGAGTCGGCCCAGGAGTCGGCCCAGGGGCACGATGCTTGAGGAGATCCGGATCGCCTCGCTGGGGGTCATCGACTCCTCGACGCTGGAGCTCGGGCCCGGGCTGACCGTGATCACCGGCGAGACCGGGGCCGGCAAGACGATGATCGTGACCGCCCTCGGGCTGCTGCTGGGTGGCCGGGCCGACAGCGGCGCGGTCCGCTCCGGTGCGCGCGCGGCCCGCGTCGAGGGCGTCGTCCGGGTCGGTGACCTGGCGGCCTTCGCGGCCGCCGTCGAGGAGGCCGGGGGACAGGTCGAGGACGACCGGGTCGTGCTCGCACGCAACGTCTCCGCCGAGGGCCGAAGCCGCGCGTTCGTGGGGGGCGCCTCGGTGCCGGTCTCCGCCCTGGCCGCGGTCGCCGAGCCCCTCGTCGCGGTGCACGGGCAGTCCGACCAGCACCGGCTGCTCCAGGCGCGCGCGCAGCGGGAGGCGCTCGACCGCTTCGGTGGTGCCGACACCGCCGACCTCGTCGCGACCTACGCCGACCTGTTCGCCCGCCTCGACGCGACCGAGCGCGAGCTCGACGAGGTCGTGTCCAGCGCCCGCGAGCGCGCGCGCGAGGCCGACCTGCTCCGCTTCGGGCTCGCCGAGATCGAGGCGGTCGAGCCCGAGCCCGGCGAGGACGTCACGCTGGCCGCGGAGGAGTCCCGCCTCGGCTTCGCGGACACGCTGCGCACGGCGGCCGAGCAGGCTCGCGAGGCGCTGTCGAGCGACCAGGACAACCCCGACGCCCTCGCCACGACCGCCACGGCCCGCACGCTCCTCGACGGCGTGCGCGAGCACGACCCCGACGCCGGCGAGCTGGCCGACCGGCTGGCCGAGATCACCTACCTGCTCTCCGACCTGGCCGCCGACGTCGCGTCGTACTCCTCCCGGCTCGAGACCGACCCCGCGCGGCTCGCGGCCGTCTCCGAGCGGCGCGCCGCGCTGACCGCGCTGACCCGCAAGTACGCCGACACCATCGACGAGGTGCTGGCCTGGGCCGGGCAGTCCTCCGCCCGACTTCTCGACCTGGACCGCACCGACGAACGGATCGAGGAGCTGCGCGTCCAGCAGGCAACTCTGCGCCGCGAGCTCGCCGACGCGGCGGGGCTGCTCTCGGCGGCGCGCACGGCCTCCGCGACCACCCTCGGTGACGAGGTCACCGCCGAGCTCACGCTGCTCGCCATGCCCCACGCCGAGCTGTCGGTGTCGGTCCGGCAGCACGAGGCGCCCGCGCCCGACCCGGGCAGCCACGGCTCGCTGCGGGTGGGCGACCGCTGGCTGCGGTTCACGTCGTCCGGCATCGACGAGGTCGAGCTCCTGCTGGCGGCCAACACCGGCTCCGAGCCGCGCCCGCTCAACAAGGGCGCCTCCGGCGGCGAGCTCTCCCGGGTGATGCTCGCGCTCGAGGTCGCGCTGGCCGGGACCAGCCCGGTCCCCACGTTCGTCTTCGACGAGGTCGACGCCGGAGTGGGAGGTGCCGCGGCCGTCGAGGTCGGGCGGCGCCTCGCCCAGCTCGCGCAGACCGCCCAGGTGCTCGTCGTGACCCACCTGCCCCAGGTCGCCGCGTACGCCGATCGCCACGTCGTGGTCGAGAAGTCCAGCGACGGCGCCGTGACCAGCTCGGGCCTCACCGTGCTTGACCCCGGGCAGCGCGAGCGGGAGCTCTCTCGGATGCTGGCCGGGCTGACCGACTCCGACACCGCGCTGGCCCACGCCCGCGAGCTGCTCGAGGTCGCCCAGCCGGCCCGCGCCCTGGGCTGACAGGTCTGCACCGACGCACTCGGGCTGGGCCGACGCGCCCGGCCCGGGGAGTTGCGCCGACGGTCACGACCGGGCTGGCACCATGGATCGGTCATGAAATTGCCCGCTCGACAACGTCCCCCTGCCGCGCTGCCCGGACTCGTGGGCACCGCTCGCGTCGAGCGCCGCACCCGGATCCTGCTGCCCCGGCTCCGCCCCGGCGACCTGGCCGTCCTCGACCACCTCGACATGGACCGCGCCACGGCCCAGGGCCTCGTCGACGCCGGGGTGTCCGCGGTCCTCAACGCGTCGCCGATGATCTCCGGCCGCTACCCGAGCCTCGGCCCCGAGGTGCTGGCCGAGGCCGGAGTCGTCCTCGTCGACGGGATCGGTGCCGCCGGCCTCGGTGCCATCCGGGACGGCACGATCGTGCGGCTCCACGACGGCACGGTCTACGTCGGCGAGGAGCCGGTCGCGGCCGGCCGCGCCGTCGACAGCGAGACCGTGCGCGCCGAGATGGCGGAGGCCCGCACCGGCCTGCTCAGCCAGCTGGAGACCTTCACGCACAACACCACCGAGTTCCTCCGCCGCGAACAGGACCTGCTCCTGCACGGGCTGGGGGTGCCGCGGCCCTCGACCCGGATCGCCGGCCGGGCCGTCGTCGTCGTGGTCCGGGGCCACGAGCACGCCGAGGAACTGGCCGCGATCCGGCCGTTCCTCCGCGAGCAGCAGCCGGTGCTGATCGGGGTCGAGCGCGGTGCCGACGCCCTCCTCGAGGCGGGCCACCAGCCGGACATCGTCGTCCTCGACGCACGCGGTGAGGAGTCGGAGCGGCCCTCGGCCAGAGTGCTCCGCGGCGCCCGTGACGTCGTCGTCCGGGTGGAGCGGGGCACCGACCGCACCCCCACCGACCATCTCGACCGGATCGGGATCCGCCCGATCCGCCTGGAGTCGTCGGCCACGTCCGAGGACGCCGCACTGATCCTGGCCGATGCCGGGGAGGCCGCCGTCATCATCGGGGTGGGCATGCACGCCACCCTCGACGAGTTCCTGGACCGCAAGCGCTCCGGTCTGGCCAGCACCTTCCTGACCCGGCTCAAGGTCGGGCCGCGCCTGGTCGACGCCGGCGCGGTGCCCTACCTCTACTCCGGTCGCGTCCGGCCACGTCATCTCTACCTGGTGATGCTCGCCGGCCTGGCCGCGCTGGCCGCCGCGATCGCCGTCACCCCGGTCGGGCACGAGTGGGCGACCTCGGCCGCCACCGCCCTGTCCGACCTCTACGACTCCCTCTGAGGACCCCCGCTGTGATCTCGTACCGCCACCACGTCGTCTCGCTCGTCGCCGTCTTCCTCGCCCTCGCCGTCGGCGTGGCGCTGGGCGGAGGGCCGCTCAGCGAGCTCGGCCGCACCGACTCGATCTCCACGTCCCAGGTGAAGGCGCAGACCCGTGACGTCCGGCGCACGGCGACGTACGGCGACGACTTCGCGACCGCGAGCGCCGCGACGCTCTACGGCAACCGGCTCGGCAACCACGCGGTCTCGATCCTGACGATGCCCGGCGCTGACGGCGACGTCGTCAGCGCCCTCGGCGCCCAGGTCGAGGAGGCCGGCGGCCGGGTCGCCGGCACGTACGACGTGCAGCCGGCCCTCGTGGACGCGTCCGAGAAGTCCCTCGTGGACACCCTGGGCAGCCAGCTGATGACCCAGCTGGGCCCCGACGCGGTCGCCGACGACGCCTCGACGTACGTCCGCGCCGGTCAGCTGCTCGGGCTGGCGATGGCCTCGGCCTCGGTCCCCGTGGCCGACGCGGAGTCGGTCCGGCAGACCCTGGCCGCCGCGGAGCTGCTCAGCTCTCCGGCGGAGTCCACGCCCGCCGGGCTGGTCCTGGTGGTGCTCGGCGACGACACCGACAACGCGATCCTCTCGGGGCTCGTGACCGGGCTCGCCGACAAGACGACGGGGGTCGTGGTGGCCGGCGACGCCACCTCCGCGACCGCGTCCGGTGACCTGCGCGACCTGCGCGCCGAGCCGGTCGCCGACCGGGTCGCGACCGTCGACGGCTGCGACACGCCGCTCGGCCAGGTGACCTCGGTGCTGGCCCTGGCGCGCTCGCTGACGGTCCAGGGCGGCTCCTTCGGTGCGTCGGGTGCGGACGGGGCCGTCCCACTGGGATAGGATGAAGTCCCGTGAAGAACGCCACGCCGACCAGACACGTATTCGTCACCGGAGGCGTCGCCTCCTCGCTCGGCAAGGGGCTCACGGCCTCCAGCCTCGGCAGCCTCCTGAAGGCTCGCGGACTGCGCGTGACCATGCAGAAGCTCGATCCCTATCTCAACGTGGATCCGGGCACCATGAACCCGTTCCAGCACGGCGAGGTCTTCGTGA
>JAOPYB010000204.1 GCA_025964835.1 Nocardioides sp.
TGTCGGCCGCGACCGGGCTCAGGTTGATCTGGTCGGTGCGGCGCTCAGTGGTGGTGTCCACCTGCTCGGTCATGTCTGTGGCTCCCAAGGTAGGTGCGGGGTGTGGTACTCGTTCAATGGTCGCACATCGGGGGTTATTCCCCGACCGGGCGCGGCGACCAGGTCTGGGCGACGCGCTCGGCGAGGTCCGCCAGCGCCCCCGCCGGGTCGGCGAACGCGCGCTCCTGGCCCACCAGCTCCACCAGGGAGTACGCCGACTCCACGCCCAGGGCGCGCATCTCGCGGGAGCCCACCAGCACCTGACCGGCCAGCACGATGCACGGCCGCAGCGCCTCCGCGGCGACCGTGGCCACGCCGTACGGCACCTTGCCGCCGCGGCTGGAGAAGTCGAAGGCGCCCTCGCCGGTGATCACGAGGTCGGCGGCGCCGGCCCGCTCGGCCAGGCGCACGGCGTCCACGACCACCTCGATGCCCGGCTGCCGGGTCGCGCCCAGCGCCAGCAGGGCGAAGCCGAGACCGCCGGCCGCACCGGCGCCCTTGTCGAGGGCGGTGCGCCGGTCGGTCGCGACGGCGAGCTCCTCGAGGACCCCGTCGACGGCGGGCAGTCGCTCCTCGGTGATCCCCTTCTGGGGGCCGAAGACCTTGGTCGCGCCGAACAGTCCCGCCAACGGGTTGTCGACGTCGCTCGCCGCGACCAGCTCGACGCCCGCGACGCGGTCGCGCGCCGGCCCGAGGTCGACGTTCGTGATCCCGGGCAGCCCGGCCACGCCGGCGTCCAGGGGCCGGTCCCCGGTCGCGCCGAGGGCGGCGAGCAGGCCCGCTCCCCCGTCGTTGGTGCCGCTCCCACCGAGCCCGACGACGACCCGGGTGGCGCCCGCGTCGACGGCGGCGGCCACCAGCTCGCCCACGCCGTACGTCGAGGCCTCCTCGGGGCGTTCGGCACCGGTCAGGTGCAGGCCGCAGGCCTGCGCGCTCTCGACGTACGCCGTGTCATCCACCACCAGCACCGTCGCCGGGACGGGATCCCCGAACGGACCGCGCACGGTTGCCGCCAGCAGCGAGCCGCCGAGCGCCGCGTGCAGCACCTCGACGAACCCCGGCCCGCCGTCGGCCATGGGGGCGAGGTCGACCTCGTCGTGCGGGGACCGGCGTCGCCAGCCGTCCGCGATCGCCGCCGCCGCCTGGACGGCCGTGAGCGTGCCGGCGAACTTGTCGGGGGCGACCATGATGCGCATGCGGGCATCCTCTCCTACCCGTAGGTTCGGCCCGTGAGCGATGTGACCATCAGGCGGATGCGCCCCGAGGACGTGCCGGGCGCCGAACGGCTCACCGCCGTGGGCTACCACGACCTCGAGACCCGGATGCAGCGGCGCTCGGCGCCCGAGCCCGAGCTGCGTCCCGCGTCCCGCGGCGCGAGCTGGGTCGCCCGCACGCTGCACCTCCTCGAGACCGACCCCGGCGGCTCCTGGGTCGCCGAGGACGGCACCGGGATGCTCGGCGTCGCCGCCTCGTTCAACCGCGAGAAGATGTGGTGCCTGGCGACGTACGCCGTCCGTCCGGGGCTCCAGGGTCAGGGCCTCGGCAAGGCCCTGCTCGCCGCAGCCCTCGACCACGGCCGGGGGTCGCTGCGCGGCATGATCTCGGCCTCGGGCGACCCGTTGGCGGTGCGTCGCTACCGCGCGGCCGGCTTCTCCCTGCACCCGCAGATGTTCCTGAGCGGCACCGTGGACCGGTCCGCGATCCCGGTGGTCGAGAAGGTTCGGGACGGGTCGGCCGGCGACATCGACCTGATGGACTCCGTGGACCGGCTGACCCGTGGTGCCGCCCACGGCCGGGACCACGAGCTGATGCTGGGCTTCGGGCACCTGCTCGTGAGCGACACGACGACCGGCTCGGGCTACGCCTACGTCGACCCGTCTGGCGGGGTCGCGCTGCTCGCGGCCACCAACCGGCGTACGGCGACCCGGCTGCTCTGGGCGGCCCTTGCCGAGACCAGCAGCGAGGTCCCGATCGGGCACGTCACGGCGGTCAACGAGTGGGCCGTCGACGTGGGCCTGGCCGCCCGGCTGGACCTGCACCAGGAGGGCTACCTGGGCCTGCGTGGCATGGAGCCGCCCATGCCCTACCTCCACAACGGGGCACTGCTGTGAGCGCACCTAGAATGGGCACATGACGACCGTCGATCTCCCCCTGCTGCCGCTCGGCCGCGGCACCGACCTCTCCGCCGAGCGCGGCGTCGAGTGCCCGGGCGACCTGCCCTCGGCGTCCGACCCGGAACTCGTGGCGCGGGCCAGGGCGGCCAAGGCGGCCCTGGGCGACCGGGTCTTCGTGCTCGGGCACCACTACCAGCGCGACGAGGTGATCCAGTTCGCCGACGTCACCGGCGACTCCTTCAAGCTGGCCCGCGACGCGGCCGGGCGGCCGGAGGCCGAGTACATCGTCTTCTGCGGCGTCCACTTCATGGCCGAGTCCGCCGACATCCTGACCAGCCCGGACCAGCAGGTCATCCTCCCCGACCTGGCGGCCGGCTGCTCGATGGCCGACATGGCCCGCCTGCGCCAGGTCGAGGACGCCTGGGACGCGATGACCGAGGCCGGGGTGGCCGCCTCCGTCGTGCCGATCACCTACATGAACTCCTCCGCGGACATCAAGGCGTTCTGCGGCCGCAACGGTGGCGCGGTCTGCACCTCCTCGAACGCGGAGGTCGCCCTGGAGTGGGCCTTCGAGCAGGTGCCCGATGCCGCTTGGGGGCCGAAGGTCTTCTTCCTCCCCGACCAGCACCTGGGCCGCAACACCGCCGTGCTCAAGATGGGGCTCACGCTCGACGACTGCGTCGTGTGGGACCCGCACCGTCCCCACGGCGGGCTCACGGTCGAGCAGCTCCGCGACGCGAAGATGATTCTCTGGAAGGGCCACTGCTCCGTCCACGGCCGCTTCTCCCCCACGGTCGTCGACGACCTGAGGGCGACGATCCCCGGCGTGCAGATCCTGGTGCACCCGGAGTGCACCCACGAGGTCGTGCTCAAGGCCGACCTGGTCGGCTCGACGGAGTTCATCATCAAGACCATCGAGGCCGCACCGGCCGGTTCGAGCTGGGCGATCGGCACCGAGCTCAACCTCGTGAAGCGGCTCGCCGCCGCCCACCCGGACAAGCGGATCACGTTCCTCGACAAGACCGTCTGCTACTGCTCGACGATGAACCGGATCGACCTGCCCCACTTCGTCTGGGCCATGGAGTCGCTCGTCAACGGGACCGTGGTCAACCGGATCGAGGTCGACCCCGAGACCGAGCACTTCGCCTCGATCGCCCTGCAGCGGATGCTCGACCTGCCCGGCAAGTCGCACAAGGACTGACCTGCCCGAAACTTTCGGGCGGGTCAGCGAGCATCACAGCCCTGGTGCACCCCACAACGCCATCCAGCGCCCGAGGTCACGCTCCATCGGGAGCTCGCCAGCGAGGTGGTCGCGGACCTCGATCTCGAGGAGGTTGTCGCGCGACTGCGGGCCGGTGGGGGCGAAGGGGTAGAAGGTCCCCTGCTTGTAGAGGTAGACCAGCCCCACCCGGCGCCCGGAGGCGTCGGCGAACGGCACCACCGAGCAGAGCAGACCCGGGCCGAAGCCCTGCGCCTCGAGCGCCGTGTTGACCGCGTGCAGGTCGGTGCAGAGCCCGCTCGTGTCCGAGGGGTCGCGGTGGGCGACCAGCCAGGTGAACCCGAAGTCGTCGCGTGAGACCTCGACGTCGGGCGCGTCCGGGTCGGCGTTGAGCAGGGCCACGACGTCGTCCTGGGTCTGCTGGAACGCGGCGCCGGCCGCGGCGCGGTAGCAGACCGACCCGGCGCCCGTCGGGGTCAGCCCTGCGGCCGTCTGCAGGGTGATCGCGGCACTCGGGACCAGGAACAGCGAGTCGAGGTTGGCCGGCGTGGCCCGGGTGCGGCCGGTGAGCGTCTCCCAGAGCCCCATCAGGCGGTCGGCCGGCCGAGCTCGGCCTGGATCCGGGCGAGCTGCTCGAGGCGTTGCTCGAGCGAGGGGTGGGTCGAGGTGAGGGTCTTGAGCGAGACGCCGCCGACGGCCGGGGCGAAGAAGAAGGCGTTCATGGCGCTGCTGGCCCGGAGGTCGCGCTGCGGGATCGAGGCCATCTCGCCGGTGATCTTCTGCAGCGCCGACGCGAGAGCGGCGGGCTTCATCGTCAGGTAGGCGCCGGCCCGGTCGGCGCACAGCTCACGGTAGCGCGAGAGCAGACGCAGCAGCAGGAAGCTGATCGCGTAGACCACGATGCTCACGACGAGCGCGACGAGGAACGCCGGTGCGCCACCGTTGTTGTTGTTGCGCCGACCTCCGAGCAGCCCGAGGCCGCCGAACTGGGCACCCCGGGTCAGCGTGCCGGCGATGATGCCCGCGGACGACGCCACGGTCATCACGAGTACGTCGCGGTGGGCGACGTGGGAGAGCTCGTGGGCCAGGACGCCCTCGAGCTCCTCGGCCGTGAGCCGGTGCAGGATCCCGGTGGTGACGCAGACGACCGCGCGGCTGGGCGAGCGGCCGGTGGCGAACGCGTTGGGCAGGTCGAGGTCGGCGATCCCGACGCGCGGCTTCGGCATGTCGGCCATCGCGCAGAGCCGGTCGATCATGCCGTGCAGCTCGGGCGCCTCCTCCGGGGTGACCTCACGGGCGCGCATCGCCCGCATCGCGAGCTTGTCGGAGGAGTACCACTGGTAGAAGGCGATGCCGATGCCGATCACGCCGATGACGAGCGCGTACTGCGGCAGGGCGTACATCAGCCCGACGATCAGCGCGACGAAGAGCGCGCCGAGCAGGAACATCACCAGCGTCATCCGGGCGGTGAGACCCCGGTCGGGGATGAAACGGGTGCGGGCCATGTGAACAGTCTCCCCGGCGGCCCAAAGGCCGCCGGGTGCGGGTCACCCGGGGATCAGGCCGTCGTCGTCGAGCAGCTCGCGGACCTCGTCGATGGTCGCGTCGGGCGGCGGCAGGATCAGGTCGGACTCGTCCAGCGAGTCGGCGGCATGCGCCACGCCCACGCTCCGGACGCCGGCGAGCAGCGCGGCCAGGGCGGTCGTGAACGCCGCCACGTCGCCGCCCTCGACGGCCTTCTCGACGGCCGAGTCGAGCTCGTTCAGCGAGGCCAGCGCGTCGTCGGGGACGTCGTACTGTCCCTCGCCGAGGATCCGGACGATCATGGTGTGCCGCCCTCGGCCGCCTTCGTCTCGGGCTCGGCGGCGAGGATGTCGCCGTCGTCGCCGGCCTCGATGGCCTGCGGGGTGGCGGCGCCCTTGAGCCGGGCGAGCTCGGTCTCGACGTCGGCCTGCGAGCTCATCGAGTCGAGCTCCCGGGCGATGTCGTCCCCGGAGTTGGTGGAGCTCACGTCGTCGAGCGCTCCGGAGGCGATCAGCTCGTCGATCGCGCCGGCGCGCGCCTGCATCTGCGCGGTCTTGTCCTCGGCCCGCTGGATCGCGAGGCCGACGTCGCCCATCTCCTCGCCGATGCCGGACATCGCCTCGTTGATGCGGGTCTGCGCCTCGGCGGCGGTGTACGTGGCCTTGATGGTCTCCTTGCGCGTCCGGAACGACTCGACCTTGGCCTGGAGGCGCTGCTGGGCAAGGGTGAGCTTCTCCTCCTCGCCCTGGAGCTGCGCGTGCTGTGCCTTCAGGTCGGTGATCTGGCCGGCCACGCCGGACTTGCGCGTCAGCGCCTCGCGGGCGAGGTCCTCGCGCCCCATCGAGATGGCCTTCTGGGCCTGGTCCTGGAGCTTGGTCGCCTGCTGCTCGAGCTGGTTGACCTGCAGCTCGACCCGCTTGCGGCTGGTGGCGACGTCGGCGACGCCGCGGCGGACCTTCGAGAGGAGGTCGAGCTGCCGCTGGTAGCTGTAGTCGAGGGTCTCGCGAGGATCCTCGGCGCGGTCGAGGGCCTTGTTGGCCTTCGACCTGAAGATCAGGCTGATGCGCTGCATGA
>JAOPYB010000534.1 GCA_025964835.1 Nocardioides sp.
ACTGGTCTTCCAGGCCTACAACCTGTTCCCGCACCTGACCGTGCTCGACAACTGCACGCTGGCGCCCCGCAAGGTGCACGGCCTGAGCCGGGGCGAGGCGGAGGAACGGGCCCACGGACTGCTCGCCCGGTTCGGGCTCGCCGAGCACGCGCTCAAGCACCCCGACCGGCTCTCGGGCGGCCAGCAGCAGCGGGCCGCGCTCGTCCGCGCCCTGTGCACCCGGCCCCAGCTGCTCCTGCTCGACGAGATCACGGCCGCCCTGGACCCGGAGCTGGTCGGCGACGTGCTCACGATCGTGCGCGACCTGGCCGAGCAGGGGACGACGATGATCCTGGCCACGCACGAGATGAGCTTCGCCCGCGAGGTCGCGACCACCGTGTGCTTCCTGCACCGGGGCCGGATCCTGGAGCAGGGCCCGCCCGCGCAGATCTTCACCGACCCGCGCGAGGAGCGGACCCGGCAGTTCCTGCGCCGCGTGCTGCCGTCCTGAGCCGGGCCCGACGGCCCGGACGACGCTGACAGTGAACCTGTCATGATCGGCCCATGAGCTACGAACTCGGTCAGGGCACCGGACCGCTGCGCGGGGTGAAGGTCGTCGAGATCGCGGGCATCGGCCCCGGTCCGCACGCGTGCATGACCCTCGCCGACCTCGGTGCCGACGTGATCCGCATCGAGCGCCCGGGCGGCCAGCTGCTGGCGGGCGGCCCGCACAACCTGCTCAACCGGGGCCGGCCCAGCGTCGCGCTCGACCTCAAGTCTCCGGCCGCGGTCGACGCCGTCCTCGACCTCGTCGAGCAGGCCGACGTGCTCGTCGAGGGGATGCGCCCCGGCGTCGCCGAGCGCCTCGGCTTCGGCCCCGACGAGGCGCGCGCCCGCAACCCGCGGCTCGTCTACGGCCGGATGACCGGGTGGGGCCAGGAGGGCCCGCTCGCGCACACCGCCGGCCACGACATGAACTACATCGCGATCACCGGCACCCTCCACGGCCTGGGCCAGGACACGTCGCGCCCGCACTTCCCGGCCAACCTGGTCGGCGACTTCGGTGGCGGCTCGACGTACCTCGTGATCGGCATCCTGGCCGCCCTCCTCGAGGCGCGCACCAGCGGCGAGGGGCAGGTGGTCGACGCCGCGATCGTCGACGGCACCGCCCACCTCAACGCGATGACGTCGGCGTTCCTCGCCGCCGGCACGTTCACCGAGGAGCGGGCGTCCAACCTGCTCGACGGCGGCGCGCCGTACTACGACCTCTACGAGACCTCCGACGGCCGGCACATGTCGGTCGGCCCGCTCGAACCCCAGTTCTACGACGTCTTCGTGGAGCGGCTCGGCATCGCCGGCCGGGCACCCGACCGCTACGACCCGGCGCAGGCCGACGTCCTGCGGACCCTGATCACCGAGGCGTTCCTGGCCCGTCCGATGGCCGAGTGGACCGAGGTCTTCGAGGGCACGGACGCGTGCGTGGCCCCGGTCGTGAAGCTCAGCGAGGCACCCGACCACCCGCACATGAGGGCCCGGGAGGTCTTCGTCGAGCGGGACGGCCTGGTGCAGCCGCAGCCCGCGCCGCGGTTCTCGCGCACCCGCTCCTCGCTGACGACCCCGCCCTCGGCGACGGCCGGCTCCGAGACCCGCGCGGCGCTCGCCGCCTGGGGCATCGCGGACGTCGACGCCCTGCTGGAGAGCGGCGCGGCGGTCCAGGCCTGACGGCCGCCTGACACGATCCGGTCGTGCAGCCCTTCCTGTTCCTCGGCACCCGCGCCGAGGACGACGTCGCCGACAGCGAGTACGCCGCCGTGCTGCGCTTCACCGGCCTCGACGAGGGCGACGTGTGCAGGGTCCGACTCGAGCGCGACGAACTCGGCGCCGTCGACCTCGACGACTGGTCGGGCATCGTCCTGGGTGGCGGCCCCTTCAACGTGAGCGACCCGCCCGGGCTGAAGTCCCCGGTCCAGCACCGCGTCGAGGCCGAGCTCCGCGCTCTCGCCACCCGGGTCGTCGCGGAGGACTTCCCCTTCCTTGGTGCCTGCTACGGCATCGGCACCCTCGGCACCCTCGCAGGCGGCCTCGTGGACCGGACGTACGGCGAGCCCATCGGCGCCGTCGAGGTCAGCCTGACCGAGGACGGCCGCACCGACCGTCTCTTCGGCGAGCTGCCCGGCTCCTTCGACGCGTTCCTCGGGCACAAGGAGGGGGTCTCCTTGCTGCCCGCCGGCGCAGTGCTGCTGGCCTCGTCGGCCACCTGCCCGGTCCAGGCGTTCCGGATCGGGCAGCACGTCTACGCCACCCAGTTCCACCCCGAGCTGGACGTCCCCGCGCTGTTGCACCGCATCGAGGTCTACCGCCACCACGGCTACTTCGACCCGGTCGAGCTCGAGATCGTGCTCGCCCGGGCCCGGACGGGCGTCGTCACCGAGCCGCCGCGGCTGCTGGCCCGCTTCGTCGAGCTCTACGCCCGCTGAGCGCCGTCGGTGTGACGGACGCTGCACCCGTTCGCGGAATCTTGCGCGCCGGGACCGCGCTGGAGCCTGTGTGACCTTCTTCCCTCGCGCCCCCAGATCCCTTCGCCGCGCATCCGTGGCCGGTGTCCTCGCAGCCGTCCTGCTCGCCGTCTCGGCGTGCGGCGGGTCGAGTGGCTCGCCCGGATCCGACCAGGAGCAGGGCGCCACGCTCGCCGACATCCAGAAGGCGGGGGTCCTCACCGTCGGGACCGAGGGCACCTACCGGCCCTTCACGTTCCACGAAGGCGGCAGCGGCACCCTCACCGGCTACGACGTCGAGGTCATCGAGGCGGTCGGCAAGGAGCTCGGCGTGGACGTCCGCTTCGAGGAGACCCAGTGGGACGCGATCTTCGCGGGCCTGGACGCCGGTCGCTTCGACGTCATCGCCAACCAGGTCTCGATCACCCCTGAGCGCAAGGGCGTCTACGACTTCTCCACCCCCTACACGGTCAGCCCCGGTGTCGTCGTGGTGAACGCGGGCGACGACTCGATCTCGTCCTTCGACGACCTCGCCGGGAAGACCACCGCCCAGTCGCTGACCAGCAACTGGTACGACCTCGCCAAGCAGAGCGGCGCGCAGATCCAGGCCGTCGAGGGCTGGGCCCAGGCGGTGACGCTGCTCAAGCAAGGGCGGGTCGACGCGACCGTCAACGACGAGCTGACCTTCCTCGACTTCGAGAAGACCGAGGGCGACACCGGCCTGGAGATCGCGGCCCGGACCGACGACGAGGCCCACAACGCCTTTGCCTTCCGCAAGGGCAGCGACTCCCTGGTCAAGGCTGTGGACGAGGCGCTCGCGAAGCTGCGCGCCGACGGCACCCTCACCCGGCTCTCCGAGAAGTACTTCGGCGCCGACGTGTCCAGCTAGCAGATGGACTGGGACCTCGTCCGGAGCTCGCTCTGGCCCATCGTCCGCGGCGCCCTCACCGGGACCATCCCGCTGAGCCTCGCGTCGTTCGCGCTCGGCCTCGCCATCGCGTTGGTGGTGGCCCTCATGCGGCTGAGCCGGATCGGGCTCGTCTCGTGGGTGGCGCGGGTCTACGTGTCCCTGATCCGGGGGACACCGCTGCTCGTGCAGCTCTTCGTGATCTTCTACGGCCTGCCCTCGGTCGGGATCACGATCGATCCCTGGCCGAGTGCCATTCTCGCCTTCTCGCTCAACGTCGGCGGCTACGCGGCCGAGGTGATCCGGGCGGCGATCCAGTCGGTGCCACGCGGGCAGTGGGAGGCGGCGCACATGATCGGGATGTCCCACGGACTGGCCCTGCGCCGGGTGATCCTGCCCCAAGCGGCCCGGGTCTCCGTGCCACCGCTGTCCAACACGTTCATCAGCCTCGTGAAGGACACCTCGCTGGCCTCGCTGATCCTCGTCACGGAGCTCTTCCGCGAGGCCCAGCAGATCGCGGCGTTCAGCCAGCAGTTCATGACCCTCTACCTCGAGGCCGCCGTCGTGTACTGGGTGGTCTGCCTGGTCCTGTCGTCCTGCCAGTCCGTGCTCGAGAGGAGACTCGACCGCTATGTCGCCCACTGACCCGGCTGCGCCCGCCACCCCCGGTGCCGGCACGCCGCTGCTGAGCGTCGCCGGCCTGCGCAAGTCCTTCGGCGACCACGAGGTCCTGCGCTCGATCGACCTCGAGGTGCACCGCGGCCAGGTGGTGGCGCTCATCGGGCCCTCCGGCTCGGGGAAGACCACGGTGCTGCGCTGCCTCAACGGGCTCGAGACCCCCGACGCCGGACGGGTCGCCGTGGCGCCGGACCTCGCGCTCGACTTCGGTCGCCCGCTGCGCAAGCGGGACCGAGGGGCCTTGCGCGACCGCAGCGCGATGGTCTTCCAGCACTACAACCTGTTTCCGCACATGACCGTGCTGGAGAACGTGGTCGAGGGACCGATCCGGGTCCAGAAGCGGCCCCGCGACGTCGTGGTCGCGGAGGCCGAGCGCCTCCTCGAGCGCGTGGGCCTCGCCGACAAGCGCGACAGCCATCCCTTCGAGCTCTCGGGCGGGCAGGCCCAGCGGGTCGGCATCGTGCGCGCCCTCGCGATGCAACCCCAGGTGCTGCTGTTCGACGAGCCCACGTCGGCACTCGACCCCGAGCTCGTCGGTGACGTCCTCACCGTCATCAAGGAGCTGTCCGACGAGGGCTGGACGATGGTCATCGTGACCCACGAGCTGGCGTTCGCGCGCGAGGTCTCGGACCACGTCGTCTTCATGGACGGCGGCGTCGTCGTGGAGAGCGGCCCGCCCGCGCAGGTGCTGGGTGCACCGCAGCAGGGGCGCACCCAGCAGTTCGTGCGCCGCCTGCTCAACCCCTTCTGAGGTTCTCGCGGCGGCGGCTGTGACGCGCACGACCTGCTGAATATCTGTCAATAGTGATGGAGAACGGCTAGGTTCTGGGCGTGAGCACCGAACACGTGGACGTCCTGATCGTCGGCGCCGGCCTGTCCGGCATCGGCGCCGCCTGCCGGCTGCGCACGCAGCACCCCGGGCGCAGCGTGGCCCTCCTCGAGGGGCGCTCGGTCAGCGGCGGCACCTGGGACCTGTTCCGCTACCCGGGCGTGCGGTCCGACTCCGACATGTACACCCTCGGCTACCAGTGGCGCCCGTGGGCCGGCGACCGCGCGCTCGCCGACGGCCCCTCGATCCTGGCCTACGTCCGCGACGTCGCCGAGGAGTACGGCGTGGACCGGCTGATCCGCTACGACCACCGGGTCCTCGGCGCCTCGTGGGACTCCGCGACCGCCCTCTGGACCGTCGACGTCGAGCACGCCGGCACTCACCGGCAGCTCACGACCGGCTTCCTCTGGGGCTGCTCGGGCTACTACGACTACGACCAGGGCTACGCCCCCGAGTTCCCCGGCCAGGACGCCTTCGCCGGCCGGATCGTGCACCCGCAGCACTGGCCCGAGGACCTCGACCACACCGGCAAGCGGGTCGTCGTGATCGGCAGCGGCGCGACCGCGGTCACCCTGGTGCCGGCGATGGCAGACGACGCCGCCCAGGTGACGATGCTGCAGCGCTCCCCGACGTACGTCCTCTCGATGCCGGCCCGCGACCCGGTCGCGACGAAGCTGGCGCGGCTCCCCGCGAAGCTGTCGTTCCCGATCATCCGGTGGAAGAGCATCCTGGTCGCGATGGCGAGCTACCAGCTCAGCCGCAAGCGGCCCGACGTGCTGCGCGGCTTCATCCGCAAGAACACGATCAAGCAGC
>JAOPYB010000543.1 GCA_025964835.1 Nocardioides sp.
CCCTCGTCGCTCTGGCTGGACGCGACCGGCAAGCGGCTGCCCGCGCCGTACTTCCCGGGCTTCGACACGCTCGGCACGCTGACCCACCTGCGGACGACGGGCCACGACTACTCGTGGTTCGTGCTGAGCCAGAAGATCATCGAGAAGGAGTTCGCGCTCTCCGGGTCCGAGCAGAACCCCGACCTCACCGGCAAGGACGTCAAGCTGCTGCTCTCGCGGGTCAGGGCCGGCGCGCCCGGGCCGGTCGAGGCGTTCAAGGAGCACGGCGAGGACTTCGTGGTGGCGAGCAGTCTGAGCGAACTCGTCGCCGGCATGAACCGGGTGGGCGACGACGGCGTCACCATCGACGAGGCCGCGCTGCGCGGGCTGCTGGAGGCGCGTGACCGCGAGATGGACAACGACTACACGAAGGACGCCCAGGTCACGGCGCTCCGCGGCGCCCGCCGCTACCGGGGCGACAAGCTGATCCGGGTGGCCTCCCCGCACAAGATGCTCGACCCCCACGCCGGCCCGCTCATCGCCGTACGCCTCAACATCCTGACCCGCAAGACGCTCGGCGGCCTGGAGACCGATCTGTCCGGCCGTTGCCTCACCTCGACCGGCGAACCCCTCCCCGGCCTCTACTCCGCGGGCGAGGTCAACGGCTTCGGCGGCGGGGGCATGCACGGCTACAACGCACTCGAGGGCACCTTCCTCGGCGGCTGCCTGTTCTCGGGCCGGATCGCCGGCCGGGCCGCCGCCGCAGCCTGCTTGTAACGCTCGGTTCTCGGATCTAGGCGATAGTTCCAACCGGTGCCCAGTTCCGATGAACGAGCGTTACAAGCGGCAGACGTCAGGCGCCGGCGGCGTTGAGCCCGACCACGCCGAGCACGATGAGGGCGAGGGAGGCGGCCTTGAGCCAGGTCATCTGCTCGCCCAGGAAGAAGTAGCCGGCGCCCGCGACGAGGGCGGTGCCGAGCCCCGCCCAGATCGCGTAGGCGACCGAGACGGGCATGAACCTCACGACCACCGTCAGCAGCCAGATCGAGGCGCCGTAGCCCGCGACGACCACCGCGCTCCAGGCCGGGTTCGTGAACCCGTCAGCCCGGGGGAGCAGGGCCGTCGCGGCCACCTCCATGCCGATCGCTGCCATCAGCAGCACCACTGCGCCGTACACGTCGTGCCTCTTTCCGTCGACATGTAGCACCTGCTACATCACCCCAAATGTAGCACTCGCTACGCTGGAGTCATGAACCGTCGCGACGACCTCCTCGCGCAGGTCGCCGACCACGTCCTCGAGCACGGGCTGATCGGGCTGACCCTGCGCCCGGTCGCGGCCGCGATCGGCACCAGCGACCGGATGCTCATCTACCACTTCGAGAGCCGCGACGCGCTGGTCTCCGCGGTCGTCGCGGAGGCCACCGAGCGGGCGATCGTCGCCGTGCGCACGCTCCCGCCCGCGCCGGACGTGCGGGCCGCGGTCAACCGGCTCTGGGCGGCGTACACCCGGGGCGAGCTCAACCGCTGCCTCGACGTCTACTGCCAGGCCGCCGCCACCGGCCTGATCGGCCGCGAGCCCTACCGGAGCGACGCCCGGGCCAGTAACGAGCGCTGGGCGGGCGCGCTGCGCGACTACTTCGTCCGCAGCGGTGCGCCCGCCGACCGGGTCGCCCGGATCGTCACGCTCGTCGACTCCGCGCTCTACGGCTTCCACCTCGACCTGGCCACCGACCGCCCCGAGGAGCTCGCCCAGGGGGTCGACGACCTGGCGCGTGCCGCCCGCTCACTCGCCACGGAGGCGTGACCTCCCGCCGCGTCGTCAGTTACTCACGGGTATGAAGCCCCTGCGCGCACTCGCTCCGGCCGTCGTCGTCCTCGGTGCCCTCGCCACGCCGTACGTCGGCCCGGCCTCCGCCTCGACCGCTCCCCAGGCCGCCCCCCAGGCGTCGACCAGCCGCGGTACGTCGACCCCCGTCAAGGCGACGCCCAAGCTCCCGCGCGTGAAGGAGTACGTCTCCCTCGGCGACTCGTGGTCCGCCGACGTGGTCTTCGCCAACCAGGACGGGACCCCGGACTCGACGTACGCACCGATCGACTGCGCCCAGTCGCACCGCAACTACCCCAAGCTGGTCGCCGCCGAGCTCGGTGTCGCGACCCTGCGCGACGCGACCTGTGGCTCCGCCACCACCGACGACTTCACCGCCCCCCAGGACCTGCCGGCCGGCGGCCAGAACCCGCCGCAGTTCGACCGGCTCACGAAGTCGACCGACCTCGTCACCGTCGGGATCGGCGGCAACGACGCCGGGATCGCCGGGGCCGGTATGGACTGCCTCAACGCGCTGCCGGTCGCGAATCCGCTCCCCGCCGGGACCGTGCCGCCGCTGCCGGACAACCCGGTCCCGGTCATCGGCTCCGAGGCGCCCCTGGGCGGCTGCAAGGACAAGTACACCGCCGGCGGCCACGACCAGCTGTCCGAGCGGATCCGGCAGGCCGAGCCCAAGCTCGTGGCGGCCTTCCGTGCGATCCACCGGATCTCCCCGCACGCACGGGTCCTCGCCGTCGACTACCTCTCGCTCGTCCCCGACCACGGCTGCTACCCGACCGTTCCGGCGACCGACGAGGACATGTCCTACATCCACGACAAGTTCATCGAGCTCAACGCGATGGTGAAGCGGGCCGCCGGGCGTGGCGGCGCGGAGTTCGTCAACACCTACACGCCCACGCTCGGCCACGACTTCTGCCAGCTGCCCACGGTGCGGTACGGCGAGATCTACGGCCCGTCCGCCAACGACCCGGCCGTGGGCGTCCCCGCCCATCCCAACGCGGCGGGTGCCCGGGCCCAGGCCGCGGTCGTCCTCGACTACCTGCGCCGCCACTGACCCGTCGTCGGCCGCGCTCAGCTGGGACGGACCCCGAGGGCCACCGCGAGCAGCGCCGCCACCAGCACGACGGTGACGGTGGCCGCGAGTCCGAGCGTGAAGGCGGGGAGCGGTTGCCGGGTACGCATGGCCCGCTCGACCCGCGCCCAGCGGAAGAACGCGAGCGCGGTGATGGCGCCGCCCACCAGCACGAGGGCGACGACGAGCGTGGTGCGCAGCCAGGCCGGGTCCGGGACGCCGAGGGAGTCGAGCGCCACGGCGCCCGCGAGGATCGCCAGCGAGGTGCGCACCCAGGCGAGGAACGTCCGCTCGTTGGCCAGCGTGTAGCGCGGGTCGGGCTCGCTGCCCGCGTCGTACACCCACCGTGGTCGGCGCTCGGTCATGTGCCCCATGCTGCCGCAGAGTCAGGTCACCCGCAGTGCCGGGCGAACTGCAGGGTGCTGTCGTCGGTGAGGGATCCGTCGGTGCCGCCGGCGCTCCAGGCCACGTCGAAGCCCTCGACCTGGCTGGCCCCGGTGGTGCTCGGGCGGAGCCGCAGCACCAGGCGGTACGTCGTGCCGGCGCGCAGGGATGCGCCCGCGGCGCGAACGAGCTCCCGGTCCGACGCCGAAGCTTCGGCGTCGTCCCAGCGGCCGAAGAAGCCCTCGTCCCGCCTGTCCTCGACGATCCAGCTGCCGACCACCCGGACGCTCGAGATCGACTGCGGTTCGGCACTGGTGAGCGTGGCGTCGGTCTTGGCCGTGAACTGGGTGCCGGTCCACACGTAGTCGCCCGAGCCGCGGGCGACGTTGGCGCAGTAGGTGGTCGTCCCGCCGGTCGTGGGATCGGCGACCACAGCCGGTGCCGCCTCCGTCGTCGACGCGCTGGTCGCGGGCACGTCGGTGCCCCCGATCGCCGGGTCGTCGTCGGATGAGCAGGCACCCAGGGCGAGGACGGCGACGGCGAGCGTGGCGGTCAGCATCGGTGTGCGCATGGTCCTCTCTCCCCTCGTGAGGCAGTTGCCAAACCCCCACCCCTATTCTCGCCGGCATGGATCACGAGTTCGACAGCCAGATCGCGATCGAGCGCAGCGCCGACGGCAGCTACGCGGCGCAGCTCTCGGCCGGGTGGGTGGTCGGTGGCGGCGTCAACGGCGGCTACCTGCTCGCGGTGATCGGCAACGCGCTGCGGGCCAGCCTGCCCGGCAAGCCGGACCCGATCGCGGTCAGCGCCTACTACCTCTCCGCCGCCGCTCCCGGCCCCGCGACGATCAGCGTCGGCGTACGCCGCGACGGCGCCAGCTTGGCGACCGCCGCCGCCGACCTCCGACAGGGCGACGACTCCCGCATCACCGCGCTCGCGACGTACGGCGACCTCGGCCGACTGGGCGACGACGTGCGGACCACGGCCGAGGAACCGGTCATGCCGCCCCCGGACGAGTGCGTCCCCAACACGATGGCGCCCCCCGAGGTCCGGGCGATCGCGCCCCTCATGGACCGCTTCGACATGCGCTTCCACCCCGAACACATCGGCTGGGCGGTCGGGCAACCCAGCGGCAACGGCGTGCTGAGTGCGTGGTTCCGCCTCGTCGACGGACGCGAGCCCGACCCGATCTCGCTGCTGATGGTCGTCGACGCGCTGCCCCCGGTCACCTTCGACCTCGGGATGCCCGGGTGGGCGCCGACCCTGGAGCTCACCGCGCACGTGCGGGCCCGTCCGGCGCCCGGCTGGCTCAAGGTGCGGCACGCCACGCGCAACATGGCCGGCGGCATGTTCGAGGAGGACTGCGAGGTGTGGGACTCCACCGGGCGCCTGGTCGCCCAGAGCCGGCAGCTCGCCCGCCAGCCCCGCGGCTGATCCTCAGGGCAGGGCGGTGGGGAGCGGCGCCGCGGCGACGTCCGAGTCGTGCAGCGCCGGACCCTGGTCGACCCACCAGCAGGCGCTGCGGCTGAGCCACTCGTGCTCGTGCTTGACCAGCCGCGCGACCTGGGCGCTGCCCGCCATGCCGAGGGCGAACATCGTGGCCTGCCGCTCGTGGGTGCGCTCGGTGGGCTGGGCGCCGGCCGTGACCATGGCCAGGAGGGCCTCGGCCTCCGCGCGCGAGACCGGCAACGGGTTGAGGCCGAGGTTGACCAGGGCCCGCGCGCGGATCGTGGGACGGGTCTCGGTGAGCGCCTGGAGCATCACCAGCGGCCGTCGGTCCTCGTGGCCCACGCGCATGAGCACCGTCCAGGCCCGGGCGGCGAGGAGGTCGTTGCTGCCGGCGGCGAGCACCTGGCAGTGGCGCGAGACGGCCGCCGCATAGGGGCTGGCCGCGAGCATCAGCGCCGCGTGGTGCCGGCGCGCCTTGTGGGCGTGGAGCAGCGCCTCGCGCAGCAGCCGTCGCAGCATGTTGTCGGGCTCGTTGGCGGTGTGCGAGGGGGTGTCGCGCTGGACGGCCCGCGAGAGCGCGTTGACCACCGAGGACGTGCGTGCCGACGGCACCAGCTCGCCACGCTGGCGAGCATGGTTGACGAGGTCGTAGGCGCGCCGGTTGCGCAGCCCGCCCATCGCCCGCTCCCACGACTCCGCGGGCAGGTGGACGGCCAGGTCGAAGGAGTCGAGGCGGCTGTCGAGCGACTCGCCGCGCCGCAGGCTGCCGACGATGTGCGACTCCAGGTCGGGAAGCGCGCCCTCCGCGAAGTGACCCCGCGCGACCTTGACCGCCGCGACCGAGGAAGCGGCGCTGCGCAGGCTCTTGCTCTCGGAGTGCAGCATCCGCAGCACCAGGTCGTTGGCACCGGAGTCCTGGATCTCCGCGAGCAGGTTGAGCACCGGGGTCACGACCTGGGTGTCGGGGTTCATCACGAAGCTGCCCAGGGCGCGGGTCATGTGGCGCTGGGCGTTGGGGTGCTGGATCAGGGTCGCGGCCGCCTCGTAGCGGCGGACGTAGCCGACGCCGACCGCCCCGCCGAGCTCGGCGACCAGCCGGCTCGAGAGCCCTGCCCACTCGTGCTGGCGCAGGTAGACCCGCTCGAAGCGGTCCAGCTGACCGGTCAGCCGGAGCCAGTGCCCGCCGGTGGCCTCGCCGGCCTCGGCGAGGTCGAGCAGCCGGTCGAGGTCGGCGTCCGGCAGTTCGGCGTCGCGCAGGGCGCTCTCGCGGGATGCCTGGCCGGCGCCGAACGAGCGACGGAGGCCGGCCGCCACCGCCACGAGCGAGCCCTCGGTGAGGCCGAGGACCGACTCGTACGCCGCCACGACCCGGGTCGGGACCGGCTGGAGCCCGGACTCCCACCGCGAGATCCGGGAGTTGTCGACCGCGATCCCGCGCGCCTCGAGCGCCTTCAGGAACCCGGCGCGCGACGCCAACGTGGCCTCGGGGCCGAGGAGACGGGAGGTGCTGAGGAGCCAGGCGATGCGTTGGTCGCACCCGAGCTGGCGCGCGTGCATCGGTGCGGGATCCTCGGGCAGCCGCTGGGGGCGGCCGCGGCGGCGCGGCGCCACGGTGTCGGTGCTGGTCATGCCGGCCCCCGCCCGTGTCCACGCTGAATCACCTGCAGGAGATTCGGCCCCTGTCCACATTTATTGCAGAAAAAGGTTGGGGACGCAACAACACCACCGTGACCCGGCCACCCCCCTAGGTTTCGAACTGCGCTCGGGAGTCTGTGCTCGGGTCGCAGCTCACGT
>JAOPYB010000003.1 GCA_025964835.1 Nocardioides sp.
TCAGCGACAGCGGCGAGCTCCGCGAGGCCAGGCTGACGGGCGTCTTCTACCCGGACTCCGACTCGATGACCTACACGATCGGGTTCGACGACTACGGCACCGAGAAGGACATCAGCGCGCCGTGACGACCCAGCCGCGCCTGCTGCTGGGCCTGGCCGCCGTCGCGGTGGCCTTCGCCGCCGCCGACACGTACGTCGTCGTGCTGGCGCTGCCCGACATGATGACCAGCGTCGGCATCCCGATCGACCAGCTCCAGCGGGCCGCGCCGATCGTGTCGGGCTTCCTGCTCGGCTACGTCGCGATGCTGCCACTGATCGGCCGGATCGCCGACCTCCGGGGCCGGGTGCCGGTCCTGGTCGCGGCTCTGGTGCTCTTCGCGATCGGCTCGCTGGTCACCACGCTCGCCTACGATATGCCCAGCCTGGTCGCCGGCCGCTTCCTCCAGGGCGTCGGCGGCGGCGGGCTGGTCCCCGCCACCCTCGCCCTGGTCGCCGACCTCTACCCAGCCGACCGGCGCGGGGTGCCCCTCGGCGTCGTGTCGGCCGTCCAGGAGCTCGGGAGTGTGATCGGGCCGCTCTTCGGCGCCCTCGTGCTCGCCGTCGCCGACTGGCGGGCGATCTTCCTGGTCAACCTGGCCGTCGGCCTGGTCCTCGCTGCGGCGATCCGGGCCTCGGGGTTTGGTCCCCAACCGCAACAAAACAGTCCCCCCGGACGCGGTTTGCGACCAATGGGTGCGTGGCCCGACGTGGTCGGGATGCTCCTGCTCCTGGTCACGCTCGTGACCGGCTCGCTGGTCTTCGTCCGACCGACCCAGATGCTGCGCGACCTGACCTGGGGTCAGCTGTTCATCCCCGTGGCTCCCGACTCGTGGCTCGGCGATGGTCGCTGGACGACGCCGCTGGGGGCGGTGGCCGTCGCGGCCCTCCTGCTCCTGCTGGTGCGCTGCGCGACCGCGTCCCGACCGCTGGTCGACCTGCCCGGCTGGGGGCGCAGCATGCGCGACGCCGACCTGGTCGGAGCCCTGTTCCTCGCGGTGGCGCTCGCGGGCGTGATCCTCGCCTTCGCCACCGCCGACCCCAAGGTCCAGGTCTTCTCCGACCAGGGACGCTGGTACCTCCTGGGCGCCGCGGTCGCCGCCGTGGCGTTCGTCCTGCACCTGCGCCGGGCCGAGTCGCCGCTCGTGCCACGCGGTGCGCTGCGACGTACGCCGGCCTGGGGCGCCATGCTCGTCAGCTTCTTCGTCGGCGCGGCGCTGATCGCCGCCCTGATCGACATCCCGATCTTCGCCCGCACCACCGTCTACCCCCAGTCGCAGCTGATGGCCGCGCTGGTGCTGGTGCGCTTCCTCGTCGCCCTGCCCGTCGGCGCGGTCCTCGGCGGCTTCCTCACCCGGACCGTCAGCGCCGGCGTCGTCACCGCCGTCGGGATGACACTCGCCGCGGCCTCGTTCGGGCTGATGAGCCACTGGGGGCTGAGCAGCCTCGACAACCCCTCCGCCAACCTGCCGCTGCTGCTGGGCGGGTTCGGCTTCGGGCTCGCGCTCGCGCCCGTGAACGCCGCCGTCCTCGCCAGCACCGAGGACGACGTGCACGGCCTGGCCAGCGCGCTCGTCGTCGTGGCGCGCATGGTCGGCATGCTGGTCGGCATCTCCGCGCTGACCACGGTCGGCCTGCGCCGCTACTACGCCGAGCAGTCCGACCTCCCGACCGCCCGCGAGGTCTGCGGCGGCAAGAGCCGGTGCCAGGAGTTCACCGACCTGCTCCGGGTCGCCGGCATCGCCCAGGAGCACACGGTCTTCGCGGGCGCGGCCGTCTGTGCGCTGGTCGGAGCCGTCCTGGCGCTGCTCCTCTTCCGCACGGCCGCCACCCGCGCCCTGCGCACCGGCGACCTGCTCCGCGCCGCCGGCTGACCTTCTCGCTGGTCGGGCTCGTCACGCGCCCGACATCTCCCTCCGCTAGCGTTCGCGGTGTGGGTGACTTCGACGACCTCCTGTCCGCCAACAAGGATTTTGCCGCTGAGTTCGACCTCGGTGGCTTCGACGGCGTCGCGCACGCGGGCGTGGCCATCGTGACCTGCATGGACTCCCGCATCGACCCGCTGCACATGCTCGGGCTGAACGCCGGCGACGCCAAGATCTTCCGCAACCCCGGTGGCCGCGTCACCGAGGCCGCGATGGAGGCCCTGGTCCTGGGCGCCCATCTGCTCGGCGTACGCCGGATCCTGGTCATCCCTCACACCCGCTGCGCGATGGCGACGCACTCCGAGGCCGAGCTCCGCCAGCGCGTGAGCGCGTCCGCCGGGGTGGACGCCTCGTGGGCGGAGTTCCACGTCGTCGACGACCAGCTGGCGGCGCTCGAGGAGGACGTCCAGAAGGTGCGCTCGCACCCGCTGATCCCCGACTCGGTCCTGGTCGGCGGGTTCCTCTACGACGTCGACACCGGGCTCATCGAGCAGAAGCTCTGAGTCAGCGCCGGGTGTTGGGGCTGCGCTCCCGGCCGACACCGATCTGGCTTCGGACCCGCTCGGCGTCCGTGCGTCGCCCGGCGTCCACGGACCCGTCGCGCACGGCCATCCGGATCACTGCGTACAGCACGAACAGGCCCACGAACGGCAGCACGAGACAGACCAGCAGCACCTCGACGACCCCGACTCCGAACATTCCCCGCACGCTACGCGCGTTATCCGTCCGACGGCTACCCTTCACGGCTCTCGGTCAGGCGTCGAGCGCCTCGACGTCGACCTCGTAGGCGCCCTGCACGATGAACTCCTTGCGCGGCGCCACGTCGGAACCCATCAGGAGCTCGAAGACCTGGCCGGCGGCCTCGGCGTCGTCCACGGTGATCCGGCGCAGCGTGCGGTGGCGGGGGTCCATGGTCGTCTCGGCCAGCTGGTCGGCGTCCATCTCACCGAGGCCCTTGTAGCGCTGCGGCGTGTCCTTCCAACGGACGTTCTTCTTCTTCAGCTCGGCCAGCGTGCGCTGGAGCTCGGGGTCGGAGTAGGTGTAGACGTACTTGTCCATCCCCTTCTTGGGGTTGGAGATCTCGATCCGGTGGAGCGGGGGGACGGCGGTGTAGACCCGGCCCTCGGTGATCAGGTCGGGCATGTACTTGAAGAACAGCGTGGCCAGCAGGCAACGGATGTGGGCGCCGTCGGAGTCGGCGTCCGCCATGAAGATGATCCGGCCGTAGCGGCGGGCCTCGAGGTCGAAGGTCCGCCCGGACCCGGCGCCCACGACCTGGATGATCGAGGCGCACTCGGCGTTCTTGAGCATGTCGCCGACCGAGGCCTTCTGGACGTTCAGGATCTTGCCGCGGATCGGCAGCAGTGCCTGGAACTCCGAGTTGCGCGCCAGCTTGGCCGTGCCGAGGGCGGAGTCACCCTCCACGATGAACAGCTCGGTGCGGTCGTTGTCGTTGGCGCGGCAGTCGGCGAGCTTGGACGGCAGCGCGGAGGACTCGAGGGCGTTCTTGCGGCGCTGCGTCTCCTTGTGCTGACGCGCCGCGATCCGGGTCCGCTGCGCCCCGACGACCTTCTCCATGACCAGCTTGGCCTGGACCTTCTCGGCCCGCTTGGTGGAGGTGAGGAACTTGCGCAGCTCCGCGGTCACGACCTTGCGCACGACGCTGCGCGCGGCCGGGGTGCCGAGGATCTCCTTGGTCTGACCCTCGAACTGGGGCTCGGCCAGGCGCACGGTCACGACGCCCGTGAGGCCCTCGAGGACGTCGTCCTTGACGACGTCGTCGTCGTTGACCTTGAGCGCCTTGGTGGCCCGCATGACCTCGTTGAAGGTCCGGGTGACCGCCTGCTCGAAACCGCTGAGGTGGGTGCCGCCCTTGGGGGTGGCGATGACGTTGACGAACGACCGGAGCTCGGTCTCGTAGCCGGTGCCCCAGCGCACCGCCACGTCGACGTGCAGCTCGCGCTCGACCTCCTGGGGCGTCATGTGCCCCTGGTCGTCAAGCAGCGGGACCGTCTCGGTGAAGGTGTCCATGCCCTGGAGCCGGACGATGTCGGTGACCGGCTCGTCGTGGGCGAGGAACTCCACGAACTCGGCGATGCCACCGTCGTGACGGAACTTCTCCTCCACGGGGCCGTTCCCATCGGCGCCGGTGTCGCGCAGGTCGCGGATCACCAGCTCGAGGCCCGGCACGATGAACGACGTCTGCCGGGCCCGGCCCAGCAGCCCCTCGAACTCGAAGCGGGCGTCCTTGGTGAAGATCTGGCGGTCCGGCCAGAACCGGACGAGGGTGCCGGTCCTGCCCTTGGCGACCCGCTTGCCCTTGCGGGTCAGCCCCGACCTGGCGGTGAACGGCGCGGCCGGGCCCTCGCCGTCGAAGACGCCGGGGACGCCGCGGTGGAAGCTGATCCCCTGCTGGCTCGGCGAGCGGTCGACGTCGATGTCCATCCGGGCGGACAGCGCGTTGACCACCGAGAGGCCCACGCCGTGCAGGCCGCCGGTGGCGACGTACGAGCCCCCGCCGAACTTGCCGCCGGCGTGCAGCTTGGTCGCCACGACCTCGACCCCGGGCAGCCCGGTCTTGGGCTCCCTGTCAGTGGGGATGCCGCGGCCGTCGTCGTGGACCTCGACGGAGTCGTCCGGGTGCAGGGTGACCTCGACCCGGTGGGCGGAGCCGGCCAGCGCCTCGTCCACGCCGTTGTCGATGATCTCCCAGAGGCAGTGCATCAGGCCCCGGGTGTCGGTCGACCCGATGTACATGCCGGGGCGCTTCCGCACGGCTTCCAGTCCCTCGAGGACCAGGAGATGGGCCGCGTTGTACGTGTTGTCGATCGTGCTGCTCCCGCCGGGTTCGGTGCGTGGGCCGGGCGTGCGCCGGGCTGCTTCTGGGTACTCACTGAATCTACCCGCGACACGCCGTACGACACAGAAGGCTCGCCTGCCGGGAGGCGACGGGAGCCGGGTCTACCGTGGGCGGCACAGCAGCATCGGGTGGGGAGCACGTCACGATGTGGACACGATCGGCACTCGGGTTCGTCGTACCGCAACGGGCCATCCCCCTCCCGCGTCACACTTAGCAGGGCTAGACGTCTTTTCCACAGAGGGATCCCGACGGTTGGGAACCCTCCGAACGGGGAAGACACTCCGTGATTGGATGACGTGTCAGGCACCACGCAGAGTCGGGAATCTTTGGGCCCCGTCG
>JAOPYB010000224.1 GCA_025964835.1 Nocardioides sp.
GGGATGTCCGGTCGCTCGCGGAGCAGGTAGGGCACGCCGCCGATGTGGTCCTCGTGGCCGTGCGTGAGGACCACGCCGACGATCTTGTCGAGGCGGTCCCGGATCCAGCTGAAGTCCGGCAGGATCACGTCGACGCCGGGCTGGTGCTCCTCGGGGAAGAGCACCCCGCAGTCGACGATGAGGAGCTGGCCTTCGTGCTCGAAGACGGTCATGTTGCGGCCGATCTCGCCGAGGCCGCCGAGGCCGACGACGCGCAGGCCGTTGCGGGCCAGCTTCGGTGGCTTCTGGAGCTCGGGGTGCGGGTGACTCATGTGGTGTCCTTTTGGGTTGGAGCAGATGTCTGGGTGCCGACGGTGGTGTCGGGTGCGGGCCGGTGCTAGCCGGTGCTGGCCGGGAGGGCCTCGAGCATGACGTCGGGGTGGTCGCGGGCCACGGTGGTGACCCGCCACTTGTCGGGGAACAGCACGAGGTGGGTGCCGTCGGAGCGCGCGAGCACCTCGATCTGGCGGATGCCGGAGAGCGCCTCGGCGCCGGCGTCGTCGGTGCGGCGGGCCACGGTGTAGGCGAGCTGCTCGAGCCGGACCGGGGCCTTGAACTCGGCCTCCATCCGGGCGAGCACGACCTCGAACTGCATCGGGCCGACGGCGGCGAGGACGGGGTTCTGGGCACCGCGCAGGTCGGAGCGCAGCACCTGGACGACGCCCTCCTGGTCGAGCTGCTCGATGCCGCTGCGGAACTGCTTGTAGCGGCCGGTGTCGGCGGCCCGCGCGGTGGCGAAGTACTCGGGCGCGAAGCTGGCGATCGGGGGGTACTCCACGGGCTCGCCGGCGTAGATCGTGTCGCCGACGCGCAGCGAGGAGGCGTTGACCAGGCCGACCACGTCGCCCGGGAACGCGGTCTCGACCGAGGACCGCTCGCGGCCGAAGACCGCCTGGGCGTACTTGGTCGCGAACGGCCGGCCGGTGCCGGCATGGGTGACGACCATGCCGCGCTCGAAGACACCGGAGCAGACCCGGGCGTAGGCGAGCCGGTCGCGGTGCGCGGAGTCCATGCCGGACTGCACCTTGAAGACGAACGCGCTGAAGTCGTCGTCGACGCCCCGCACGGCGCCGTTCAGGGCGGGTGAGGCACCCGGCGGCGGGGCCAGCTCGAGCAGGATCTCGAGCAGCTGGGCGACGCCGAAGTTCTGCAGGGCCGAGGCGAACAGCACCGGGGTCGTCTCCCCCGCGAGGAAGCGCTTCTGGTCGTGGTCGGCACCGTCGGCGCTGAGCAGCTCGTGCTCCTCCTGCGCGGTGGTCCAGGCCCCGCCGGCCACGCCGGTCGCCTGGTCGGGCGACAGGTGCAGCTCGGGCGCGCGGGTCGCGCCGCCCGCCGTCCGCGTGAACTGGATGAAGCCGCCGGTACGCCGGTCCAGGACGCCGCGGAAGTCGCCCGCCTCGCCCACCGGCCAGGTCAGGGGGGTCGGCTTGAGCTTGATCTGCTGCTCGATGGAGTCCATCAGCTCGAGCGGGTCCAGGCCGGGCCGGTCCCACTTGTTGATGATCGTCAGCACCGGGATGCCGCGGTGCGCGCACACCTGGAAGAGCTTGAGCGTCTGCGGCTCCAGACCCTTGGCGGCGTCGACGAGCATCACGGCCGAGTCGACGGCGGAGAGGACGCGGTAGGTGTCCTCGGAGAAGTCGGAGTGGCCGGGGGTGTCGACGAGGTTCACGACGTGGTCGCGGTAGGTGAACTGCAGGGCCGCGGAGGTGATCGAGATGCCGCGGGCGCGCTCCATCTCCATCCAGTCCGAGACGGTGCCGCGGCGACCGGCCTTGCCGTGCACGGCACCCGCCTCGGAGATCACCGAAGCGTGCAGCGCCAGTGCCTCCGTGAGCGTGGACTTGCCGGCATCGGGGTGGCTGATCACCGCAAAGGTGCGTCGCGGTCGTGCGTCGTCGTGTACTGCCATCACTCCAAACCTAGTGCCCCTGATTCCGGGGCTCGAATCGGCGCGGTCTCGAGACGGTGGTTTCGACGGGTTTCGAGACGGTTGCTGCGCAACCTCCTCAACCAACGGCCGGCGCTCCTCGACCAACGAGGGCCGCTCCTCCACCGACGAATCTCAGCGGAAGCGGCGCAGCCGGAGGCTGTTGGACACCACGAACACCGACGAGAACGCCATCGCGCCGCCCGCCACCATCGGGTTCAGCAGGCCGGCGGCCGCCAGCGGGAGGGCGGCGACGTTGTAGGCGAACGCCCAGAACAGGTTGCCGCGGATCGTCGCCAGCGTACGGCGCGCGAGGCGCACCGCGTCGGCCGCGACGAGGAGGTCGCCGCGCACCAGCGTGAGGTCGCTGGCCTCGATCGCGGCGTCCGTGCCGGTCCCCAGGGCCAGGCCCAGGTCGGCCTGGGCGAGGGCTGCGGCGTCGTTGACGCCGTCGCCGACCATGGCCACGACCCGGCCCCGCGCCTGGAGCCGCTTGACCACGTCGACCTTGTCGGCGGGCAGCACCTCGGCGACCACCTCGTCGATGCCGAGCTCGGCGGCGACCGTGCGGGCGGCCCGCTCGTTGTCGCCGGTCAGCAGCACGGGGTTCAGGCCGAGCTCCCGGAGCCTGCGGACCCCCTCCGCCGACGTCGGCTTGATCGTGTCGGAGACGACGAGGACGCCCCGCGCGCGCCCCGCCCAGGCGACCGCGACCGCGGTGCGGCCCCGCGACTCGGCGTCGTCGACGGCCGCGAGGAGCTCGCCCGGGATGACCTGGCCCCGCTCGGTCAGCAGCCGCGGTCTGCCGACGAGGACGGCGCGGCCATCGACCCGGCCCTCGACGCCGAGGCCCTCGAGGTTGGCGAAGCCCTCGACCTGCGGGAGCGGCCCGGCCGCCCCCGCCGCGATCGCCCGGGCGATGGGATGCTCGGACGCGGACTCCAGCGCGGCGGCCACCCGGCGTACGTCGGCCGCGGACTCGCCGTCGGCGGCCACGACGTCGACCAGCGACATCCGCCCGGTGGTGACCGTGCCGGTCTTGTCCAGCACGACGGTGTCGACCCGTCGCGTCGACTCCAGGACCTCGGGCCCCTTGATCAGGATGCCGAGCTGGGCACCACGACCGGTGCCGACCATGAGCGCCGTCGGCGTGGCCAGGCCGAGCGCGCAGGGGCAGGCGATGATCAGCACGGAGACGGCCGCGGTGAAGGCCGCGGTGGCACCGCCGCCGAGCAGCAGCCAGCCGGCCAGGGTCAGCACGGCGAGGACGAGGACGACCGGGACGAAGACGCCGGAGATCCGGTCCGCCAGACGCTGCACCTCGGCCTTGCCGTTCTGGGCGTCCTCGACGAGGCGGGCCATCCGGGCGAGCTGCGTGTCGGCGCCGACCCGGGTGGCGCGCACGACGAGGCGCCCGCCGGCGTTGACGGTCGCACCGGTGACCGGGTCGCCCGGTCCCACGTCCACGGGCACCGGCTCACCGGTGAGCATCGAGGCGTCCACGGCCGAGGTGCCGCTCTCGACCACGCCGTCGGTCGCGATCTTCTCCCCGGGCCGGACCACGAACAGGTCGCCGACGGCGACCCGCTCTGCCGGCACCAGCTCCTCGACGCCGTCGGTCAGGAGGGCCACCTGCTTGGCGCCCAGTGACATCAGGGCACGCAGGGCGGCCCCGGCGCGCCGCTTCGACCGGTGCTCGAGCCAGCGGCCGGCCAGCAGGAACGCGGTCACGACGGCCGCGGCCTCGAGGTAGAGGTGGCCGCCCGCCACCAGTGCGACCGCGGACCAGACGTACGCCGCGCCGACGCCGAGGGAGACCAGGGTGTCCATCGTCGTGGCACCGTGGCGGGCGTTCAGGGCGGCCGCGCGATGGAAGGGCCAGCCGGCCCAGAGCACCACCGGGGTGGCGAGGGCCAGGGAGACCCACCCCCAGCCGTCGAATCGGAGGGCCGGCACCATGCCGAGCGCGAGGACCGGGAGGCTGAGGGTGGCCGCCACGACGAGTCGGCGCAGCAACCCGTCCTCGGCGTCCGGACGGTCGTCGCGGTCGAGGGAGGCGGCGTACCCCGCCGCGGAGACTTCCGCCAGCAGGTCGTCGGTGCTGACGGGCGCGACGTACCTGACCTTCGCCCGCTCGGTGGCGTAGTTGACCGTCGCGGTCACCCCGTCGAGCTTGTTGAGCTTCCGCTCGATGCGGTGCGCGCAGGACGCGCAGGTCATCCCGCTGATCGCGAGCTCGACGTCGAGGCTGGTGGCCATCGCGGTGCCGCGGCTCACCCGAGGGCGTACCCCGCCTCGGTCACGGCCGCCTCGACGGCCGCTCGCTCGAGGGGGGCGGTGCTGGTGACGGTGACCTCGCCGGACTCGAGGGCGACCTCGACGCCGAGGACACCGTCGATCCCGGTGAGCTCCTCGGTGACCGACGAGACGCAGTGCGCGCAGGTCATGCCGGCGACCCGGAACGTGGCGGTCCCGCTCATGAGCGGACCAGCCGCGCGATGGCCTCGACCGCCTCGCTGACCTTCTCGCGGGCCTCGTCGTCGCCGACGCGGGCGGCGTCGACCACGCAGTGGTTCATGTGCTCCTCCAGCAGGCCGATGGAGACGGCGTGCAGGGCCTTCGTCATCGCGGAGATCTGGGTGAGGATGTCGATGCAGTACTTCTCCTCCTCGACCATCCGCTGGATCCCGCGGGCCTGCCCCTCGATGCGGCGCAGCCGCTTCAGGTAGTCGTCCTTGCGGTGGATGTAGCCGTGCACGTGCTCGTCCATGCCGCAATCATACCCCCCTGGGGTATGGCGTTCAAGGCGGGCGCGGAGGCCGCGCGGTCGGGCCTCAGCCCGCCTGGCGCGGCTGGGGTACGACGCCCAGGATCTGGTCGATCCGGTCGTCGGAGAGGTGCTCGTCGGCCTCACTGGCGGCGATGATGAGATTGGTGGTGAGCTCCACCTCGCCGAGAAGGTCGGCGTCCTCGAGGGTGACGTCGAACTGGTCGTGCACCTGGTGCTCCCTTGC
>JAOPYB010000069.1 GCA_025964835.1 Nocardioides sp.
GACGGGCGTGTTGAATGGACTCGGGTCACGGTCCACAAGCCGGATGCACCCATCGACGCGACGTTCGCTGACGTCGCGCTGACGATCACCCGGAAACGTGAGGGCCAAGCGTGACTGAGACCCCCAATCCCAACATCATCGACGCCGACACGCTCACCGGCGAGATGCGGCCCATCCGGCGGGCGGTGCTGGCACTGGGGTCCAACCTGGGTGAACGGCTCACCGCCCTCCAGGGGGCCGTCAACGCGATCGCGGACACCCCCGACGTGTGGGTCACCGGAGTCTCCCCGGTCTACGAGACCGAGCCCGTTGACTCGCCCGCCAACGCCGGCACCTACCTCAACGCCGTGGTGTTGATCGACACGACGCTGGCGGCCAACCGGCTGATGGACCGCGCCCTGGCCATCGAGGACGCCTTCGACCGCGAGCGGAGCGAGGTGCGCAACGCCCCCCGCACCCTCGACGTCGACCTGATCGTGGTCGGCGACCGCCGCAACGACGACGACTTCCTCCGCCTGCCACACCCGCGGGCCGCCGAGCGTGCCTTCGTGCTCCGCCCCTGGCTCGACCTCGAGCCCGACGCGGAGCTCCCCGACGCCGGGCCGGTCGCGGACCTGCTCGACAAGACAGACCAGTCCGGGATCTCGCGTCGGGACGACCTGACGCTCGAGATCCAGTGACCACGGACCCGCCCGGGGAGGAACCGCCGGGCGGGCGCCTGCGGCCCACCTCCGCAGGACCACTCACCGCCTGGGCGGTCGTCGGCCTCGTGGGTGGCTGGCTGGTCCACCCCGTCGGGGACCGCGTCCTCGGGACGGCGCCGATCGTCACCTGGACCCAGTGCCTGGCCCTGTTCCTCATCGCTGCCGTCCTCGGCGGCACGGCGTGGCTCACCTGGCGGGCTATCCACGTGCACCGCGAGCGGCTCGAGGCGCACCGCGCCGTCAACCGCCTCGTGCTGGCCCGGGCCTCGGCTCTCGTGGGTGCGCTCGTGGCCGGCGGCTACGCCGGGTACGCCGTCAGCTGGCTCGGTGTCGACACCGAGCTGGCCTCGCAGCGCGTGTGGAGATCGGCCGCGGCGGCGGCCGGAGGGGTGGCGATCGTCATCACGGCGATGCTCCTCGAGCGTGCGTGTCGCGTCCGTTCCGACGCCGACGAGTCCTAACCTGCCGGTATGCCTTCCCCCATCGTCCGAGCCCCCAAGGCTCGTCGTCGGCAGCGCAGCACCCGCCTCACCGTGGCTGCCGCGCTCCTTGCTGTCTCGGCGCTCGTCGTCATCGGCGCCGTCCTGAGCGGGTCGTGGCTCCTCGTCACGGTCGCTGCCGGTCTCGCTGTCGCCCTCGGCGTCGCGGCCACCCGCATCACCCACTCCGAGCTGATGGACACGCGCCGCGCGGCCGCCCGTGACCGCGCCGAGCAGGCGCAGTCCTACCGCGACCTCACCGTGGCGCGCACCGCCGAGCACGCTGGGTACGCCGCGACCATGCACTCGCGGATCTCCGCCCACGAGCACTCGATCGAGGAGCTGGAGGTCGCGCTCGGGTCCGCCCAGAAGCGCGCAGCCGAGGCCACCCGCAAGATGAACGGCGAGGCACGTCGCGCCGACGTCGCCGAGCAGGAGGGCCGCGCGCTCGGCACCCGCCTCGACGACGCCGAGCAGCGGGCCGCGGACGCGATCGTCCGGGTGGCCGAGCTGGAGCACGAGCTCGACGTGCTCCGCGCCGAGCTGACCGCCTGGCAGACCGCGCCGGCCGTCCGTCACGCCTGAGACCGCCGCGCGGGGCCGGACTTGTCGTACGGCATGATCAGTGATCGTGATTCCCGAGGACTCCAGGTTCGAGAGCGACCCCGTCGAGGTGCTCGGTGAGAGCCACGGTCTGCCCGCCGGCTGGCGGGTGGGCCCGCCCGACCCCGCCGACCGGTTCGACGTCGCGCGGCTGACCCAGCTGCTGCGCGCCCACGAGGACCACGGTCGCGGCTGGGCCGGGTCCGGCGTCGACGACGTCCTCGTCGAGGTCTCCGAGCACGGGCTGCGGACCCGCGAGAACATCGTGGTGCGCGACCCCGACGGGGAGATCCGGGCGTGGGGCAGCGTCCACGACCGCTCGGTCGGCCGGATGCTCTTCGTGCACATCGTCGAGCGCGACCTGCCCGCGGACGTGGCGGACCGCTGCTCCGACGTCCTCTTCGAGTGGGCGGCGGGGCAGGCACGAGCGGTCGGCGCGGCGCGCGGGCTCGACGTCCAGCAGATCGACACCGGCGCCTTCCAGGACGACGAGCGCCAGCACCGGTGGCTCGAGGGCCGCGGCTTCGAGCGGGTCCGCACGTGGTGGCAGATGACCCGACCGGTCACGCCCGACGAGGCCGGGCTGGCCGAGTCCCCCGACCACTGGGAGAAGGACGGCGTCGTCTTCCGGCTGGTCCGTCGCACCGGCACCGGGATGCCGGACGAGGACGACCTGCGCGAGGTCCACGAGGTGCTCGAGGGTGCGTTCGTCGACCACTTCAACTCCAGCGAGGAGACCTTCGAGGAGTTCCTGCACCGGCTCCGCGAGGATCCCGGTCACCGATGGGACCACTGGTGGCTCGCCGAGCTCACCGACGGCACGGCGCCGCAGCCGGTCGGCGCCCTGATCGGCACCGTCTCCGAGAGCTCCACCGGGCCCGACGGGTCCTACGTGTCCTACCTGGGCGTGCTCGAGGCCGCACGCGGACGCGGGGTGGCCAAGGGACTGCTCGCCACGATCATCGCCGACGCCGCCGCCCGGGGCCGGGACCGCGTCGGGCTCGAGGTGGACGCGGACTCCCCGACCGGGGCCGCCGGGCTCTACACGTCGATGGGCTGGACGACCAAGTACGTCACCGAGTCCTGGCACCGGGACGTCCCGGTCGGCTGAGGTTGCGCGCTCAACCGTTCAATTGCTGGGGATGACACCGGTTCTGGGCGGGAGCCGGTGCTCTTCCCAAGAATCGAACGGGAACGCACCGCGCCGACCGCGCCCGCCACCACGAGCAACCGGTCGCTACTCCGCCAGGGAGGCGCGCAGGGCGCGGTGGATGCCGTTGGGGGTGAGGACGCCGACGAACTGCGAGCCGCGGCGCACGCCCACCACCGCCTTGTCCTCGCGCAGCAGCACCGCGAGGGCTTCCTCGAGAGTGGCGCCGATGTCGATGGTGGCGGCCAGGTCGCCGGTGCTGATCCCGTCCAGCGGCTCGAGGTGCTCGGCGTCGATGGGGGTGACCGCCAACCGGCGCAGTCCCCGGATCGAGCCCACGAAGTCGGACACGAAGTCGTCCGCGGGCCTGCCCAGCAGCTCGGCCGGGGTGGCGTACTGCGCGAGCCGGCCACCGGTCGCGAAGACCGCCACCCGGTCGCCCATCCGGACGGCCTCGTCGATGTCGTGGGTGACGAGCACGACGGTCTTGCCGAGGTCGCGCTGGAGGTGCTTGAACTCGTCCTGGAGCCGGACCCGCACCACCGGGTCGACCGCGCCGAACGGCTCGTCCATCAGCAGCACCGGCGGGTTCGCGGCCAACGCCCGGGCGACACCGACGCGCTGACGCTGGCCGCCGGAGAGCTGGTGCGGGTAGCGGTCGGCGTACGTCGCCGGGTCGAGGCCCACCAGGTCCAGCAGCTCGTTCGCCCGCTGGCGCGCGGTGGCCTTCGACTCGCCGTACAGCCGCGGCACGGTCATCACGTTGGTGACGATCTTCTGGTGCGGGAAGAGGCCGATCTGCTGGATCACGTAGCCGATCCCGCGGCGCAGCTGGACCGGGTCCTTGCGAGTGACGTCCTCGCCGTCGATCTCGATCGTGCCGGTGGTCGGCTCGATCAGCCGGTTGATCATCTTCAGCGTCGTGGACTTGCCGCAGCCGGACGGGCCGACCAGCACCACGAGCTCGCCGCGCAGGATCTCGAGGTCCAGTGCCTGCACCGCAACCGTGCCGTCGTCGTAGGTCTTGCCCACCCCGGAGAGCCGGATCATCACCTCCGAGGAGGCCGAGCCGGTAGCGTCCATGCGGTGACCCTACTCGTGCAGGCGGCGTCGGGGCCGAGCTGTTACAGCCGACTCACGAACGACTGGATCTGCGGGCAGTACCTCCACGATCGCCAGTCCGAGCTCGTGGACGCGACCACCCAGCACATCTGGATCACGGTCGTCTCGGTGCTCGCCGGCGTGGCGATCGCCTTCCCGCTGGCCCTGGCGGCTCGGCGCTTCCCGCGCCTGGAGTCGACCATCCTGGGCATCAGCACCGGCATCTACACGATCCCGTCCCTGGCCCTGTTCCCGCTGCTCGTGCCGTTCACCGGGCTCACCCCGACGACCGTCGTGATCGGGCTCGCGCTCTACGCGCTCACGATCCTGGTGCGCGCCATGCTCGAGGGCCTGCGTGCCGTGCCGGCCGAGGTCCGCGAGTCGGCGACCGGCCTCGGCTACGGCCCGTCCAAGCTGCTGTTCCTGATCGAGCTCCCGCTGGCCCTGCCGGTGATCATGGCCGGGCTGCGGGTGGCGACGGTGTCGACCGTCGCCCTCACCACCGTCGGCTCGCTGGTGGCGTACGGCGGCCTCGGCAACCTGATCAAGGACGGCGTCAACACCAACTTCCGGGCCGAGCTGCTGGCGGCCGCGGTCCTCTGCGTGCTGCTCGCGGTCGTGCTCGACATCCTGATCGTCATCGCCCAGCGCCTGCTCACCCCGTGGACGAGAGGAGCCCAGGAATGATGGTCTTCGGCGACACCTGGGCCTACCTCACGGACGGCGCCAGCTGGAGTGGCGAGAGCGGCATGCTCCACCTGTTGCTCCAGCAGCTCCTCCTCTCCCTCTCCGCGCTCGTGCTGGCGGCTGCCCTCGGTCTCCCGATCGCCCTCTGGCTGGGCCATCTCGGCCGCGGTGGCTTCCTCGCGATCAACATCTCCAACATCGGCCGGGCGGTGCCGACGTTCGCGCTGCTCGCGCTCTTCGTCACCGCGGACTTCCCGGGCCGC
>JAOPYB010000096.1 GCA_025964835.1 Nocardioides sp.
AGGTCGTCGTCGGTGTCGTTGTCCCAGCCCAGTTCCTGGATGACCATGCCCGGCTTGAGGCCGAGCCTCTCGGCCGGGCCCGTCGTGGGTCCCTCTGTCTGGGTGGACCCGCCACCCGCGGTCGAACTCACTGACTCCTCCAGACGCTCAGGTTGACCGCCCGTCACGGGCGGCAAGATGACCGCTAGTCCACCGGAGTTAGCGCGGGGGCGCAACCCGTGTCCACAACCGGCCTGGTCGACGGGGTCCCGAGGGCGTCCCCGCGGGGCCCTTCCCGGGACTACTGACGGGTAGATTTCGTGTGGTTCGGACGCGTGCGACGATGAGAGGGTGACCGAAGACTCATCCATCCCTTCAGGCACCAGCACCGACGCGACGACGGGCCCCCGATCGGGCCCCCTCGTCTCGGTGATCCACGAGGGCCTGCCCACCCAGCTGCCGGACATCGACCCGGACGAGACCAACGACTGGATCGACTCGTTCGACTCGCTGGTCGACGAGCGCGGCCGCGAGCGTGCCCGCTACGTCATGCTCCGTCTCCTCGAGCGTGCCCGCGAGATGCAGGTCGGCGTGCCCGCCCTGCGCAGCACCGACTACATCAACACGATCCCGCCCGAGCGCGAGCCGTGGTTCCCGGGCGACCTCGAGACCGAGCGCCGCATCCGCGCCTTCATCCGCTGGAATGCCGCGGTCATGGTCTCGAGCGCCAACCGCAAGGGGCTCGAGGTCGGCGGCCACATCGCGACGTACCAGTCCTCCGCGAGCCTCTACGAGGTCGGCTTCAACCACTTCTTCCGGGGCAAGGACGCCCCGGGTGGCGGCGACCAGATCTACTTCCAGGGCCACGCCTCCCCCGGCATCTACGCCCGCGCCTTCCTCGAGGGCCGGCTGAGCGAGGAGCAGCTCTACCGCTTCCGCCAGGAGGTCCAGCACGGCCCCGGCAAGGGACTGTCGTCGTACCCCCACCCCCGGCTGATGCCGGAGTTCTGGGAGTTCCCGACGGTCTCGATGGGCCTGACCGGCATCAACTCGATCTACCAGGCGCGCTTCAACCGCTACCTGACCAACCGCGGCGTCAAGGACACCAGCGACCAGCACGTGTGGGCGTTCCTCGGCGACGGCGAGATGGCCGAGCCCGAGTCGCTGGGCGCCATCCGGATCGCCGCCCGCGAGGAGCTCGACAACCTCACCTGGGTCATCAACTGCAACCTGCAGCAGCTCGACGGTCCGGTCACCGGCAACGGCAAGATCATCCAGGAGCTCGAGGCCAACTTCCGCGGCGCCGGCTGGAACGTCATCAAGGTGGTCTGGGGCCAGGAGTGGGACCCGCTCCTCGCGCGCGACGTCGACGGCGTGCTCGTCAACAAGATGAACACCACCCCCGACGGCGCCTTCCAGACGTACTCCACCGAGGACGGCGGCTACATCCGCGAGAACTTCTTCGGCGGTGACCCCCGGCTGCGCGCGATGGTCCAGCACATGAGCGACCAGCAGATCTTGAAGCTGCCGCGGGGCGGGCACGACTACCGCAAGGTGTACGCCGCCTTCGACTCGGCCACCAAGCACGTCGGCCAGCCCACCGTGATCCTCGCCAAGACGATCAAGGGCTGGACGATCGACGCGCTGGAGGGCAGGAACGCCACCCACCAGATGAAGAAGCTGACCCACGACGACCTGAAGAAGTTCCGGGACCGCCTCTACCTGCCGATCTCCGACCGCGACCTCGAGCGCTCCTACGAGGAGACCGGGGGCGCGCCGTTCTTCCACCCGGGCAAGGACGCTCCCGAGATCCAGTACATGCTCGAGCGCCGGGGGGCCCTCGGCGGCTCCATCCCGCGGCGGGTGCTGCGGGCCAAGCAGCTGAAGCTGCCGGGCAACGAGATGTACGCCGAGCTCAAGCACGGCAACGCCAAGACCAAGGTCGCCACGACGATGGCCGTCGTCCGGCTGCTCCGCGACTGGATGAAGGACCCCGAGATCGGCCAGCGCATCGTGCCGATCGCACCCGACGAGTACCGCACGTTCGGCATGGACTCCATGTTCCCGAGCGCCAAGGTCTACAACCCGGGCGGCCAGCAGTACGACTCGGTCGACCGCAATATGTTGCTCTCCTACAAGGAGTCGGCACAGGGCCAGATGCTGCACGAGGGCATCTCGGAGGCCGGGGCGATGGCGTCGGCGACCGCCGCAGGGTCGACGTACTCCACGCACGGCGAGCACATGATCCCGTTCTACATCTTCTACTCGATGTTCGGGTTCCAGCGCACCGGCGACTCGATCTGGGCGATGGCCGACCAGCTGGCCAGGGGCTTCCTGATCGGCGCCACCGCCGGCCGGACGACCCTGACCGGCGAGGGCCTCCAGCACGCCGACGGGCACTCGCCGCTGCTCGCGGCGACCAACCCGGCTGTCGTGCACTACGACCCGGCGTTCGCCTACGAGGTCAGCCACGTCATGCAGTCCGGGCTCGAGCGGATGTACGGCGACGCTGGGCCCAACGGTGGGGGCGAGGACGTGATCTTCTACATCACGGTCTACAACGAGCCCGTCGAGCAGCCGGCCGAGCCCGAGGACGTCGACGCCGAGGGGATCCTCAGGGGCATCCACCGCGTCTCGGTGGGCGACGGCGAGGGCCCCCGGGTCCAGCTGCTCGCCTCCGGCGTCGGGTTCCCGTGGATCAAGAAGGCCGCCGCGCTCCTCGCCGAGGAGTGGGGCGTCCAGTCCGACACCTGGTCGGTGACCTCGTGGAACGAGCTGGCCCGCGACGCCGTGGCTGCCGAGCAGTGGAACCTCCTGCACCCGGGTGAGAGCCCCCGCACCGCCTACGTCGCCGACAAGCTCACCGGCGCCGACGGTCCCGTGGTGGCGGTCTCCGACTACATGCGCGCCGTACCCCTCCAGATCGCGCGCTGGGTGCCGGGCGACTACCGGGTCCTGGGGGCCGACGGGTTCGGCTTCGCCGACACCCGCCCGGCGGCCCGCCGCTTCTTCCACATCGACGCGGAGTCCGTGGTCGTCCAGGCCCTCCAGGCCCTCGCCGACGCCGGCACGATCGGACGCGACCAGGTGGAGAAGGCGTTCCAGAAGTACCGCGTCGACGACCCCACCGCCGTCGCGGACGTCAAGCAGGAGGGCGGCGCGGCCTGACCGGGCGCGCGTGATCGTTCAATTGTCGCGAGAGGCACCTGTTCCGAACCGGAGCAGGTGCCTTTCCGTTCAACTGAACGATTGTGTGCGCCTCGACCGGATCAGGCGGTGTCGATGCTGGTGACCGAGGCCAGCTGGGGGCGGGACTGACCGCTCTTGAGCAGCGAGCGGAAGCGCGCCCGGCTGTACGTCGCGGGCTGGGTCGAGCGGATGAACTCGTGGACGATCTTCGCGAACCGGTGCGGGTGGTCCTTGTGCGGGAAGTGGCCGGCATCCGGGATGATCTCGACCCGGGCGTCGGCCGCGAGCGCCGCGGCGTTGCTGGCGTGCCGCACGGGGATGACCTTGTCGTCGCGACCCCAGATGACGCTCATCGGCATCTCCTGGGTGAGGTAGGCGCGATCGGCCATCGTCACGATCTGGCCTCGCCAGTCGACGACGGCCCGGACGACGTGCCGGATGGCAGCACACGCGTACGGGTCCTTGAAGGAGTCGTAGATCTCGGCGACCTCGTCGAGGTCGCGGGTGAGCTTGCACGGGGTGCGGGAGAGCGCGCGCATGCCGGCCATGCCGACGTGCCGGACGCCGGGGAGCGTCAGCACGCGCATCGCCTGGTCGAACCCGGGGGTCGTGACGGCCCGGATCGCGGGTGAGACCTCGGGGCCCAGACCACCGGACGCGACCAGGATCAGGCGCTCGGTGCGCTCGGGGACCTGGTAGGCGAACTGCATCGCCACCCCACCGCCGAAGCTGTGCCCGACCACGGTGGCCTTGTCGATGCCGAGCACGGTGAGCAGGTCCCGCATGCCGTTGGCGTAGCCACCGAGGCTGTAGTCGGCACGCGGCTTGGCGGACTGCCCGTGGCCGAGGAGGTCCGGGGCGATCACGGTATAGCGCCTGGCCAGCGAGTCGATGACCGGCTCCCACGTCGTGTGGTCGCAGCCGAGCCCGTGGAGCAGCAGCACCACGGGGCCCTGGCCCGCCTTGACGTAGGCGCGCCGGTGGCCGTGCAGCGTGACGAACCGGACCTCGTGCGGCGTTCCGGACACGGAACCTCCTGAATTGCCTCTGACAAGGGGCGTAGACGGGTGATTCAACCAGAACAAGTTCTTGTCGGGGAGCCCGATCCCCTGTATCCACCAGGGTTTTGCCCAATCCGGTGGCGCCGTCGGCCGATGCCCTAGCGTGGACGCGTGCCCCGCCGTCCCCCGTCCCCGCCGCGTTCGCGCGCGGCCGAGGCGCTGCAACGGTCGACCGGAGCCCTGAGCACCACCGCCATGGCCCGGATGGAGACCGACATGCCATGGTTCCGGGAGCTGAGCGCCCAGGACCGCTCCTGGGTGGGGCTGATCGTCCAGGCCGGCATCAGGGGCTTCGTCGACTGGTACCGCCAGGAGACCGACGAGCCCGCCGGGGGCAACGCCCTGGCCGTGTCGGTCTTCGGCGCGGCGCCCCGGGCGCTGGCCGGGGTGATCAACCTGCAGCAGACCGTCGACCTGGTCCGGCTGTCCATCGAGGTCGTCGAGAGCAACGTCGACGCCCTGCTCGACCCGGAGGACGCGCCCGAGGTCCACCACGCGGTGCTCCGCTACGCCCGCGAGGTCGCGTTCGCGACCGCGGAGGTCTACGCCCGTGCCGCCGAGGTCCGCGGCGCCTGGGACGCCCGCCTCGAGGCCCTCGTCGTCGACGCGGTGCTGCGCTCCGAGGCCGACGAGGCCCTGCTGTCGCGGGCGAGCGCCCTCGGCTGGGCCGCGCGGGGAGACGTGGCGGTCGTGCTCGGCGCCGTGCCGGCCCAGCGGACCGAGACCGACATCTTCGACGAGGTACGACGCGCCGCCCGGGCCGCGGGCATGGACGCCCTCTGCGCCGTGCAGGGCGAGCGCCTCGTGGTCCTCCTGGGCGGCGTCACGGACAACCGGGCCGCGGCCGAGGTCGTCGTCGCGCTCTTCGGCGACGGCCCCGTCGTGGTCGGCCCGGTGGCCGAGGACCTCTCCCGAGCCCACGTCTCGGCCCGGGCGGCCCTGTCGGCCCACCGCTCCGCCCCGGGCTGGCCGGAGGCGCCGCGCCCGGTCCGCAGCAGCGACCTGCTGCCGGAGCGCGCGCTGGCCGGCGACGGCCACGCGCGCCGGCACCTCGTCGACGAGATCTACCTGCCCCTGGTCCGGGCCCGCGGCACGTTGATCGAGACGGTGGCGGCGTACTTCCACCACGGCTCCTCGCTCGAGGCGACCGCCCGCGCGCTCTTCGTGCACCCCAACACCGTGCGCTACCGCCTGCGCCAGGTGGGCGAGCTGACCGGCTACTCGCCCTCCGACGCCCGGGACGCGTTCACGCTCTCGATCGCCCTCGTCCTCGGCCGCCAGTCGGGGCGCGGGGACGAGCTCCCGCACCGAGCGTGATTTGTAGGGTTCCTACAAAGAACTGCCCCTTAGATTCGTGGGTGCCGGAGGCGAGACCGGGGCCCTGTTCCCGGCACAGTTGGTGACGTGCTCGTCATCGTCGCTCCCGGTCAGGGAGCCCAGACTCCCGGCTTCCTCCAGCCCTGGCTCGAGGACCGCACCTTCGCCTCGCGCTTCCAGTGGCTCGCCACCGTCGCCGGGATCGATCTGGTCCACTACGGCACCGTGGCGGACGCCGACACGATCCGCGACACCCGGATCGCCCAGCCGCTGCTCGTCGCGACCGGCCTGGTGGCCGCCCTCGAGCTCTTCCCGCACCCCGCCGACGCGTTCGCCCAGATCGGCGCCGTCGCGGGCCACAGCGTCGGTGAGCTGACCGCGGCCGCCGGCGCCCGGGCGATCACCGCCGAGCAGGCCATGGTCCTGGTCCGCGAGCGCGGCAACGCGATGGCCGAGGCCGCGGCGGCGACCCCGACCGGCATGACCGCCGTCCTCGGCGGCGACCGCGAGGAGGTGCTCGCCGCCCTGGCGACGCACGGCCTCACCGCGGCCAACGACAACGGCCCCGGCCAGATCGTCGCCGCGGGCACGATGGAGCAGCTCGCGGCGCTCGCCGCCGACCCGCCCGCCAAGGCCCGCCTGATCCCGCTCAGCGTCGCCGGCGCGTTCCACACCGAGCACATGGCGCCCGCCGTGGGGCACCTCGGCACCCTCGCCCGCTCGGTCACCACCCACGACCCGCGGACCGCACTGATCTCCAACCGGGACGGCCAGGTCGTCCACGACGGCCCCGAGGTGCTGCGCCGGATCGTCGGCCAGATCGCCAGCCCGGTCCGCTGGGACCTCTGCCTCGAGACGATGGCCGACCTCGGTGTCACCGGCATCCTCGAGATGCCCCCGGCCGGCACCCTCACCGGCATCGCCAAGCGGGCCCTGAAGGGTGTCGAGACGTTCGCGCTGAAGACCCCTGACCAGCTCGACGACGCCCGGGCCTTCTGCGCCAAGCACGGCGAGCACTCCCACATGGACATCTCCCCCACCTGGCGGATGGTCGTCTCCCCGAACAAGGGCACCTTCCACCGCTCGAGCGAGGCCGCCGAGCTCGACTTCCTGCCCGCCGGCGCCACCATCGGCGACGTCGCCAGCACCCGGGACCGCATCAGTGTCGTCGCGGGGCACGGCGGCCAGATCGTGGAGTGGCTCGTCGAGGACGGCGACCTGGTCTCCCCGGGCCAGCCCCTCGTCCGACTGCACCCCGAGGGGACGAACTGATGACCACGCTCCGGCAGTCCCAGGGCGCGCAGCACGCCGCCATCCTCGGTGTCGGCTCCTACCGGCCCACGCGCATCGTGCCCAACTCCGAGGTGGTCGAGGCGATCGACTCCAGCGACGAGTGGATCCAGCAGCGTTCGGGCATCAAGTCCCGGCGCTGGGCCGGCCCCGAGGAGTCCGTGCAGATGATGGCCGTGGCGGCGGCCCGCAAGGCGCTCGACCGGGCCGGCATCGACGCCCGGCAGATCGACACCGTCGTCGTGGCCACGGTGAGCCACATGCTGCAGACCCCTGCGGTCGCGACCGCGATCGCCCACGAGCTCGGCACCGACCAGGCCGCGGCGTTCGACATCTCGGCCGCCTGCGCCGGCTTCTGCCACGGCGTCTCGATGGCCGCCGACTTCGTGCGGGCCGGCAGCGCCGGTCATGTGCTGGTCATCGGCGTGGAGCGGCTCACCGACATCCTCGACCTCTCCGACCGCGGGACGGCGTTCATCTTCGCCGACGGCGCCGGTGCCGCCGTGGTCGGACCGAGCGACACCCCGGGCATCGGACCGGTGGTGTGGGGCTCGGACGGCGAGCAGTTCGACCTGATCCGGCAGCGCGAGGACTGGCGCGACGTGATCGCCTCCGGCGACCCCGTCATGCCGCACCTCGTGATGCAGGGCAACCCGGTGTTCCGCTGGGCCTCGTTCGCGATGGCGAAGATCGGGCAGCAGGCGCTCGACCGGGCCGGGGTGTCCATCGATGACCTCGACGTCTTCGTCCCGCACCAGGCCAACATGCGCATCATCGACGCGATGGCGCGCTCGATGAAGATGCCGCCGGGTGTGAAGATCGCCCGCGACATCGCCGAGATGGGCAACACCTCGGCCGCCTCGATCCCGCTCGCCCTCGACCGGATGATCGAGGAGGGCGAGGCCCGCTCCGGCGACACCGCGCTCCTCATCGCCTTCGGTGCCGGTCTGGCGTACGCCGCCCAGGTCGTCACCGTCCCCTGATTCTCCACAGTCAGCACCACCAGAGCCCACACCAACAAAGAGAAGGAAGCCCGATGGCCACCACTGAAGAGATCCGCGCCGACCTCGCCGACATCGTCAACGAGGTCGCCGGCATCGACGCCGACGACGTCCAGCTCGACAAGTCGTTCGTCGACGACCTGGACGTCGACTCCCTGTCCATGGTCGAGGTCGTCGTGGCCGCCGAGGAGAAGTTCGGCGTCTCGATCCCCGACGACGAGGTCAAGAACCTCAAGACCGTCGGCGACGCGGTCGCGTTCATCGAGCGCGCGCAGAACTGACCGAGTCAGCGACGGCGCCGGCGGATCCCCCGCCGGCGCCACCGGCGTAGAGCAGCAGAGTTGAGGACGATATGAGCCGCAGAAGAGTCGTGGTGACCGGCATGGGCACCACCAGCCCCGGCGGAGGCGACGTCGCCAGCACGTGGGACGCCCTCGTGAACGGTCGCTCCGGCGTCCGCCACCTCACCGACGAGTGGGCCGCGGAGATGCCGGTCAAGATCGCCGGCCGCATCGCGGTCGAGCCCTCCGAGGT
>JAOPYB010000099.1 GCA_025964835.1 Nocardioides sp.
TGCGGACCTGGCGGCGCGTGTGGATCCCGGACGACTCCTGGATCTCCGCGGCCAGCTCGGCGTACTCGATGAGCGACTGGTAGTGCCCGGCCACGCGGGTCAGGATGCGGCGCGCCTCGGGCGCCCAGGCCTCCTCGGCCTCTTCCTTGGTCGGCTCGTCGGTCTCGACGTCAGCCGCCTCGTCGTTCTCCTCGGTCAGCACGTCACCGTCGGTGACGTCCACCTCGGCGTCTTCCGTCGTGCGCCAATAGCTCTGCCGGACGTCAGCCACGCCAATCCAATCCGGTCCGGCGACGAGCAGCGCGTGGTCGCGCAGCCTCGAGTCACCGGTTCCTCTCCTCCAATGTATGCCGTCCTGGGGCATTCGCACGGATCGGGGCCGGATTCGCATGGGGTATCACCCAACGAGCACGTACGCTCCTCCCCAGGGGAAGGCACGACCAGCACGGGAGGGGTGCCATGCGCAGCGCACTGATCACCGCCGCGGGCGCCGCCACAGGCGTCGCGATGGCGGCCGTGCTCACGGCTGCGCCCGCGTCCGCCGACGACACCGTCGTGGTGCGCGGGCTCGACTTCCCCGCCGGCCTGACCAGCCTGTCGATCACCGGCTGTCCCGGTCTCTTCGACCGCGTGGCCGAGCCCGTGTCGACGTACCTCAGCAAGAGCGCCGACGCCCCCGCGGGCACCCGGAGCCTGAAGTACGACCTCGCCGGCGGCAACGCGGTGGGCTCCGAGCACGCCGTCGCCTCGATGACCTCGACGAGCGCCGCCGGCCTGTCGGTCTTCGCCCCCGACGGTGCGACCGGTGTCGCGTACGCCGGCTACCGGGCCCCCGCGGACTGGGCCGGCAGCCTCGTCTGGGTCGGCCGGGCCGAGCTGCGCGCTGCGGCCGGGGGCTGGCAGCAGGTCGACGCGACCGGGCTGACCTACACCTGGACCCAGTACGACATGGCCACCCAGCAGGCCGTTGCGACGAGCGAGGAGCCGCTGACGGTCCCGGCCTTCGCCGCCGCGCACGGCGGGGACGGGCCCGGCTTCTGGACCGTCGGGTTCGGCTGCGACGGCAACCCGTTCAAGATCGACGCGCTGCGGGTCGGCACCCCGGGCGACGTCACGACGTACGACCTCGAGGGCTTCACCAGCACGACGACGATCGGCGGCTCGAGGGCGTCGGTGACCGCCGGCGACGGGGTCACGCTGACGGGCACGCTCCGCGACGGCCGGGGCCAGCCGCTCCCGCACGGACTGCTCGTGCTCGAGGCGCAGGCGGACGGCCAGGGCTTCCGACCGGTCGAGGGCGGCGCGACCAGGGTCGGCGGCGATGACCCCACCGTCACCGTCGAGCCGAGCGTGCGCACGACCTACCGCTGGCGCTTCGCCGGCACCTGGTCGGTCGACGGCAGCGTCTCGCCGACCTTCACGGTCGACGTCGTGCCCGGCCAGTCGCCGACCACCCGGGCCCGCGCCGGCCGCTGAGCATGGACGGCAGCCACCAGGACCGCCTGGCGGCGGAGAGCGCCCGCACCCGCGTCCGGCTCGCGGCCCTGCGCGGCGACTTCGGCGCCATGGTGGACGCGTCGCGCGACTCCAACGCCGACGACGAGCACGACCCCGAGGGCGCGACGATCGCCTTCGAGCGGTCCCAGGTCGACGCCCTGATCGGTCAGGCCCAGCGGCAGCTCGCGGAGATCGACGCGGCCCTGGCGCGCCTGGCCGACGGCAGCTACGGAGTCTGCGAGCGCTGCGGGCGGGGGATCCCCGGAGCCCGGCTCGAGGCCCGGCCGACGGCCCGCACCTGTGTCGCCTGCGCCTGAGGGCTCACCAGGCCTCCGCAAGACTGGCGGGGTGACCGCACCTTCCCCCGTGATCGAGCCCCGCCTGATCGACACCCGCATCCCCGAGCGCCCCCGGGGCGTCGTGCTCGTGCTGCACGGCGGCGCCCACCGGGCCGGCCGGCCGATGGTGAGCCCGACCCAGCTGTCGGTGCTGCGGATGATCCCGGTCGCCGGGCGGATCGCCCGCGCCGGGCGTGGCCGCCTCGCGGTGCTCCGGCTGCTCAACTCCGCGCGCGGCTGGGACGCCGACCGCACTCCCGTCGCGGACGTCCAGTGGGCGCTGGCGCAAGCGCGCGACCGGTTCGGCGACGGGCTGCCCGCGGCCCTGGTCGGCCACTCGCTCGGTGGCCGCGCCGCGCTGCTCGCCGGCGGCGAGGCCGGCGTCCGCGCCGTGGTCGCGCTCAACCCGTGGGTCTACGCCTCGGACATCGCCAACCTCACCGGCCGCCGGGTGCTGATCGTGCACGGCACCGAGGACCGCATCGCCGATCCCGGGAGGTCGGCCTCGCTCGCGCGCCGGCTGGGTCGCCACACCGACGTGGAGTACGTCGAGGTGCCCGGCGCCCGGCACGCGATGCTCCGGCACGGCGCCGTCTTCGAGCGTGCGGCCGCGGACTTCGTGACGTCCACGCTGCTGCCGTCCTGAGGGTTGCCGCATGATGTGACCATGTCCCGCCTGCTCGTCGTCATGGGCGTCTCCGGCTCCGGCAAGTCCACGGTCGGCGCGGCGCTCGCCCAGCGGCTCCGGGTGCCGTTCGCGGACGCGGACGACTTCCACCCGCCCGCCAACATCGCGAAGATGACCGCCGGCCACGCGCTCGACGACCACGACCGTGGGCCCTGGCTCGAGGCGCTCGGCGAGTGGCTGGCCGCACACCCCGGGGGAGCCGTGCTGAGCTGCTCGGCGCTCAAGCGGAGCTACCGCGACACGCTGCGGCACCACGCCGCGAGCGTCGTCTTCCTGCACCTCGAGGGCCGCCGCGAGGTCATCAGCCGCCGCCAGGCCAGCCGCCCGGGTCACTTCATGCCCGCCTCCCTGCTCACCTCTCAGTTCGCGACGCTCGAGCCCCTGCAGCCGGACGAGCACGGTCTCGTGATCGACGTCGACCAGAGCGTGGCTGACATCGTCGAGGAGTACGTCCGCGCCACCCAGCCCCCTGCCACCGAGGAGAAGAACTGATGTCCGACCTGTCCGCTCTCCTGCCCTACGCAGCGGCCCCGATCGTGCAGCCCGTGGCGCCGGGCTGGCAGCTGATCACCGGCGCCCTCGTGGCCATCGCGCTGATCGTGCTGCTCATCACCGTCCTGAAGCTGCACCCGTTCCTCGCGCTCATCGCGGGCGCGATCACGGTCGGCGCGGTCGCCGGCGAGAGCGTCCTGGCGGACGCGGACGGCAAGGGCATCCTGCCGTCGTTCACGGCCGGTTTCGGCTCGACCGCGGCCGGCGTCGGCATCCTGATCGCCCTCGGCGCGATGTTCGCGAAGCTGCTGGCCGACTCCGGTGGCGCCGACCAGATCGTCGACACGATCGTCGGTCACGCGTCGCCGCGGATGCTGCCCTGGGCGATGGCCCTGGTCGGTGCCATCATCGGCCTGCCGATGTTCTTCGAGATCGGCCTCGTGCTGCTGATGCCGGTCATCTACCTCGTCGCCCGGCGCGCCCAGGTCTCGCTGGTCACCGTCGGGATCCCCGCCCTCGCGGGCCTCTCCGCGATGCACGGCTTCGTCCCGCCGCACCCCGGACCCGTCACCGCGGTCGGCTACCTCGGCGCCAACCTCGGGCTGACGCTCGGGCTCGGCCTGCTCGTGGCGGTCCCGACCGTGATCGTCGCCGGCCCCCTCTTCGGGCGGCTCGCGGGCAGCTGGGTCGACGTACCGCCCCCGAGCACGTTCGACGCGGAACGGACCGACGACGCCGGGCGCCCGTCGTTCGTCGTCACGATGGCGAGCGTGCTGCTGCCTGTCGTCCTGATGATGGGCAAGGCCGTCGCCGACATCACGGTCGACGACCCCACGCAGCCCGTGCGACGGGTGCTCGACCTCATCGGCGAGCCCATCTTCGCGCTGCTCGTCGCCCTCGTCGTCGCCATGTTCACCCTCGGCCGCGGCTCGGGCATGGACCGGGCGCGGGTCTCGAGGACCATGACCGAGTCGCTGCCGCCCATCGCCGGCATCATCCTGATCGTCGCCGCCGGCGGCGGCTTCAAGCAGGTGCTGGTCGACACCGGGGTCGGCACGCTGCTGGCCGACTGGGCCCAGGACGCCAACGTCTCGGTGCTGCTGCTCGCCTGGGTGCTCGCGGTGCTGATCCGCCTCGCGACCGGCTCCGCGACGATCGCCACGATCACGGCCTCCTCGCTGATGATCGGGCTGGTCGAGGGGCTCTCCTCGAGCGAGACCTCGCTGGTCGTGCTCGCGATCGGGGCCGGCTCGGTCTTCTTCAGCCACGTCAACGACGCCGGCTTCTGGCTGGTGAAGGAGTACTTCGGGATGACCGTCGGGCAGACGCTGAAGACCTGGTCGCTCATGGAGACCGTCCTCTCGGTCTCGGGCCTCGGCTTCGTGCTGGTGCTGAGCGTCTTCGTCTAGCCCAACCCTCCAGATCAGCCCCCCAGATCAGCCCCCCAGATCAGCCCAGGTCGTAGAGGTAGCGGCTCGACGGCACGAGGTCGAGGTCGCGGTCGGCGCCCAACTTCGCGACGCTCTCCATCAGCCGGGTGAGGCGTCGGCCGAGCTCGTCGTCGTCACCGTCGCTGTCGTAGAACGCGTGGATGTCGCCCAGCGCGGCGCTCGGGAAGAGCTCCTCCACGATCGCGTCCACGCGGGGCGCGTCGGGGGTGACCGCCTCGACGACGATGTTCTGCAGGTAGCCGAACGTCGCCTGGGTCTCCATCGCGATCTGGGTGTGCGGGCCGAGCCACCAGGCCAGCCAGTCCTCGCGCGGCAGCTCCTCGGGGCGGCGCAGGATCGCCACGTTGGCGAGCGTGTCGGCGCGGCTGCCGTCGTACGTCTCGGGCGGGTCGAGGGGGCGACGCTCGTCGACCCGCCAGCCCGCGATCTTCGACGCGTCGTCGGCCAGCCCGGACACCAGCGCGGCGGCCGCGTGCGCGGCGGATCCGTCGGTCCACACGCTGACGACCGCGCGCACGGGCTCCTCGAACGTCTGCATCCGCAGCGCGGCGGTGACCGGCTCGTCGTCGACGTTGACCTGGAGACGTCGTACGCCGGCCGCGGCGAGCCGCCCGTGGAGGTCCGGGTCGCGGAGCGCGGCCGGGAGGTCGTCACCCCAGAGCAGGAACATCAGCTTGGTCGTGGCGGGCGACGTCATGGTGGGGGAGCGTAGCCACAGCTGGGGGCGCGCGGATCCGTTCAATCGAACCGAGGAGCACCGGGATCGGCTCGGGACCGGTGCCCTTCCCGACAATTGAACGGTTGGGTGCGCCTCACAGCACCGAGCGGTAGACCGCGAGGGTCTGCTCGGCGATCGCGTCCCAGCTGAACGCGTCGATGGCGCGCCGGCGGCCGGCCCGGCCCATCTCGGCCGCGCGCTCGGGGTCTCCGACGACCTCGTTGAGGGCGGCGGCGAAGTCGGCGACGTACTGGTCCGGGTCCAGCGGTGTGCCGGTGCCGTCGGTGGCCTGGTCGATCGGCACCAGCAACCCGGTCTCGCCGTGCACGACGACCTCGGGGATGCCGCCGGTGGCCGTGGCCACGACCGCGGTCTCGCAGGCCATCGCCTCGAGGTTCACGATGCCGAGCGGCTCGTAGATCGACGGGCAGACGAACGCCGTCGCCGCGGACAGCAGAGCGACCACGTCGGGACGCGGGAGCATCTCGCGGATCCACACGACGCCGTCGCGGGTCCGGGCGAGGCCGTCGACCAGGGCCACGACCTCGGCCTCGATCTCGGGGGTGTCCGGTGCGCCGGCGCAGAGCACGATCTGGACCTCGGGCGGCAGCTGCGCGACCGCGCGCAGGAAGAGCGGCAGACCCTTCTGGCGGGTGATCCGGCCGACGAACACCACCGACGGGCGGTCGGGGTCGACGCCCTGCCGGCGCACCCGGTCGGGGTCGACGACCGGCGCCCAGTCCACGGTGTCGATGCCGTTGTGCACGACCTTGACCCGGCCGGGGTCGATGTCGGGGTAGGACGCCAGCACGTCGTCGCGCATCGCGCGGGACACCGCGATCACCGCCGCGGCACCGAGGTACGACGTCTTCTCGACCCACGACGACACGGCGTAGCCACCGCCGAGCTGCTCGGCCTTCCAGGGCCGCATCGGTTCGAGCGAGTGTGCGGTGATCACGTGCGGCACGCCGTACAGCAGCGAGGAGAGGTGGCCGGCCATGTTGGCGTACCAGGTGTGCGAGTGCACGAGGTCGGTCCCGGCGCACCCGTCGGTCATCGAGAGGTCGACGCCCAGGGTCTTCAGGGCGCCGTTGGCCGCGGCGAGCTCGGCATGGTCGGCGTACGACGTCGTCTGCGCCTCGTCGCGGGGGGCGCCGAAGGCGTGGACGTGGGTCTCGAGGTCGGAACGCTGGCGCAGGGCCCGGACCAGCTCGGCGACGTGCACGCCGGCGCCGCCGTAGATCTCGGGCGGGTACTCCTTGGACAGCACGTCGACTCGCATGATGCCGAACCTACTCGCGCGCGACTACGTTGGTCCCATGGCACTCAGCTCCCGTAAGAAGGTCCTGGCGATCGTGCTCGCGGGGGGCGAGGGCAAGCGGCTGATGCCGTTGACGGCCGACCGCGCCAAGCCTGCCGTGCCCTTCGCCGGCATCTACCGGTTGATCGACTTCGCGCTGTCGAACGTCGTGAACTCCGGCTACCTGCAGATCGTCGTGCTCACGCAGTACAAGTCGCACAGCCTCGACCGGCACGTCACGCAGACGTGGCGGATGTCGACGATGCTCGGCAACTACGTCACCCCGGTGCCGGCCCAGCAGCGCGTCGGCAAGCACTGGTACCTCGGCAGTGCCGACGCGATCTTCCAGTCGCTCAACCTGATTCGTGACGAGAAGCCCGACATCGTCGTGGTCGTCGGGGCCGACAACATCTATCGGATGGACTTCTCGCAGATGGTCGAGCAGCACGTCGCGACCGGTGCCGCGTGCACGGTGGCCGCGATCCGGCAGCCGATCGGGCTGGCCGACCAGTTCGGCGTGATCGACGTGCACCCCGACGACCCGTCCCGGATCCGCGACTTCCTGGAGAAGCCGAAGGAGGTCGACGGGCTGCCTGACTCGCCCGGGGAGGTCCTCGCGTCGATGGGCAACTACGTCTTCGACGCAGACGCGCTCGTCGCGGCAGTCACCCGCGACTCGACCGAGGTCGGCTCCAAGCACGACATGGGCGGCGACATCGTGCCGGCGTTCGTGCGGCGCAACCAGGCGGGCGTCTACGACTTCAAGGACAACCACGTCGCCGGTGCCACCGACCGCGACCGTGGCTACTGGCGCGACGTGGGGACGATCGGGTCCTACTACGCGGCCCACATGGACCTCGTCTCCCCGCTGCCGGTCTTCAACCTCTACAACTTCGCGTGGCCGATCTACACCTCCTACGGCCCGCAGCCGCCGGTCAAGATCACCCAGGGCGACGACGGCAACGCCGCCTCGGCGCTGGAGGCCGTGCTGTCGCCGGGGGTCGTGGTGACGGGTGGCTCGGTGGCCCGCTCGGTGCTCTCACCGGCCGTGTACGTCGGCTCGGGCGCGGAGGTCTCCGACTCCGTGCTGATGAACGGCGTGCGCGTGGGAGCCGGCGCCATCGTCCGCAACGCGATCCTGGACAAGAACGTCGTCGTCCCGCCCGGCGCCCGGATCGGGGTCGACTCCGAGGAGGACCTGGCCCGCGGCTTCGGCGTCGAGGACGGGCTCACCGTCCTGGGGAAGGACCAGCCCTTCCCAGGCTGATCCCGGCCGCGCGGGCGGGGGCGGCGTACGCCTCGGCCAGCGACGCGACCGTCTCGTGCGCGTTGAGGCCGCTCGGGTTCGGCACCACCCAGAGCTCGGCGCCGGCGAGGTCGACCGGCTGCCGGCCGAGCGCTGCCCCCGGCACTCCGAAGGCCTTGCGGTACGCCGTGATGCCGGCGACGGCGACCACGCGCGGCGCCGTACGCCGAACCAGCTCCTCGAGACGGAGGCCGCCCTCGCGCAGCTCCTCGGCGGTGAGCTCGTCGGCCCTGGCGGTGGCGCGGGGAGCGAGGTTGGTGATCCCGAGGCCGCGCGCGAGGAGGCGGTCGCGGTCCTCGTCGGTCATCCCGGCCGCCTGGTCGACCGGGTGCTCGAGGATCCCGGCCAGCAGCAGCGCCGGGTAGAAGCGGTTGACCGGGTGCGCGAAGTGGGTCTGGGTCGCGGCCGTCCACAGGCCGGGGTTGATGCCGACGAAGAGCAGCCGCACGTCCGGACCGAGCAGGTCCGGGACGATCGCGTCGCGGAAGGACTCGAGCTCGGCGCGGGTGAAGCGAGGCATGCGCGGAAGCCTGTCACGGCGGAACCCCGCGGACCTTGGTAGCGTCCCATGCCCATGCGACGAACTCTCGGAACGGCCCTGCTCGTCACCCTCCTCGCGACCTCCCTGGCAGGGTGCGGGTCCGACACCGACAGCACCGCCGGCGACCCGCCGAGCAGCACGTCGACGGCCGGCGACCCGTCGTCGTCGCCCACGGATGGGGGCGGCGACTTCACCGAGGTCGCCCTCGTCTCGCAGACCGGCGCCGGTGGAGACGTCACGAACGAGGGCACCGAGCTGGGTGACGCTGCCGCGGTCGCCGCGTTCTCGAAGCAGTTCAGCGACGAGACGCTGGGCCGCAAGCTGGCCTCCGCGGTCGCGGGTGCCGACGTGCCCTCCGACCAGACCCTCGTCGGCGCGGTCGTCTCGATCGGCTGCGACGTGCCGCCCGGGGTGAGCGTGCAGGCGTCGGGTGGCGCCGTGGTGATCACCCCGCTCAAGGTCACCAGCCCGAAGCCGGAGTGCTTCGCACCGGTCACCACCGTGGCCCTCGTGAGCGTCGACGCGGACGCGGTCTGAGCCGCCGGGCTACTTCGGAGGCGCGTAGGTCACTTCGAGCGCGTTGGCCACCGAGCGCTGGAACCCGTCGGACGGGGTGTTCAGCACGCCGACCCGGCCGTTGGGGCGCCGGGCGACCATCGTCGTCGAGCCGCCGCCGTCGAGATTGAGCGCCTCGTCGGCGCCGAGGTCGATCATCAGGTCGGCGAGCTCGACCATCGTGTAGCCGCGGCTCGCCTTCGTCCGACCGTCGACCGCCAGGATCAGCACCTCGCCGGTGTCGTCGTCGATGCCGACGGCGGTGCGCGGCTGCAGCTCGCGGTCGTCGGTGACCTTGATCAGGCCGTCGTCGACCAGGAACCGGTTGCCGCTGATCGCCATCTGCGGCTGCGGGTCGAGCCACCAGGAGACGTCGGCCCTCGAGCCGACGTGAAGCCGGCGCAGCCGCTTGGCGCCGTCGCCGCGGCCGATGAGGACGAGGCCACGCACGCGCTTGTCGGTGGTGAGCTTCTTCGTGCTGGACTGGACCCGGCCCTCGCGCACCACGACCATCCGCACCTGGTGCACCTGGCCCTCGGTGACGCGGTAGCCCGCCGTGCGTCCCCAGCCGTGGGTGTAGACGCCGATGCCGCCGGGCTTCACGAACGGGGAGTTGAGGTTGGTGACCCTCAGCTCGGGGTGCTGGGCGATCCGGGCGACCATGGCCAGCGTGCCGATCCGCGGGACGCCCCGGCTGTCGAGGTAGAACGACGCGTTCCAGCCGCTGTCGCGGGCGTGCAGCAGGCCTCGCTCGCGGTCGCGTCCGAGGCCGAGCGGGGCACCGGTGTCGCCGATGTCGTAGAAGTCGCCGTTGACGCCGGCGACCGCGGCGTCCTTCCTGAGGATGTCGATCACCGGGGCGGTCTCGCGCACCGGCCCCTGCGCCGCGTAGTCCAGCGCGACGCCCGGCTGGGCGGGGTCGACGGTCAGCAGGTGCGCCCGGATCGGTCCGCGGACGTCGGTCTGGTCCCAGGTCGTGTAGGTCACGCCCGGGGCGACCTGCCAGGAGACCCGGTCGCTCGTGGACTGCGCGGCCCGCACCCCGAAGGGGACGGGCGCCGCGACCGGGCCACGGACGCCGTCGGACGTCTGGGGGGAGAGGCGCTGGTGCACCCCGACTCGGGGCGGGTGCGCGGGTTCCTGGGGCACCCCGGCGAGGGCGGGCGCCCCCATCATCAGGGCGCACGCCACCGCGGTGACAGGGAAAACCTTGCGGGCACGCACGCCCGTCAGGTTAGGTCGCTCAGCCCCCCACAACGGGGAGGTGGAGGACCGTGTCCTCGAAGATCACCGCACCCGGGGTGCGGCTGCCCATCGTCACGAAGGTGTCGGAGATCGGCGTGGCGAGGATGTAGAGCGACTGCCCGGCCGGCACGTCGACGGCCACCGAGGGCAGCGTGACGCGACGCTCCTCGCCGTTGACCGGGCCGGGCTGGTTGAGGGGCAGCACGTTGTTCTGGACGAGGTGGGCGTCCGCGGGCGTCGTACCGACCGCGAGGCCGTAGAACACCCGGTTGTCGGCGCCCAGCGCGGTGAGCGTGCCGGTGAGGTACGACGAGCCGGCGATCCGGATCGGCCCCTTCGCGATCTCG
>JAOPYB010000122.1 GCA_025964835.1 Nocardioides sp.
GGCCGTCGTTGCAGAGGTCGGGGGTGATGTAGACGAGGTTCGGGGTGCGCTTGACCTTGGCCAGGTCGTGGTCGAGCGCGCTGAGCTTCACGACGTGCCGCTTGCAGTACGCCGGGCGGCCGATGACCGACTGGAAGTAGACGAAGGGGTTGTGCCGCGTCGCGTACATGTGGTCCGCGGTCGCCTGCTGGGCGTCGTCCCTGGTGTCCGGCTTCGGGTGCTGGCAGTTGCGCACCATGCCCTCCATGTAGCCCTTCCAGCCCAGGTGGTGGCTGCTGAGCTGGCTCGCCAGGCTGGGTACGCCCTTCGGGAAGATGCAGCCGGTGCCGACCGCCTGACCCGGGTCGGCGGTGCCTGACTGCACGAACGTGGAGAACGTCTGGCAGTCGGCCTGCATCTGGGGGTTCGGTCCCTGCCCGGAGACCTGCGCGACGTAGTTGCCCTGCGAGTTGTGGGCGGTGCCGTAGTAGTAGTTCAGCAGCGCACCCTTCCTGCGCAGGGTGTTGGCGAGGTACGGCGCCGGGGACCTCTCGCCCCAGGTCTGGTCGTACCCCTTGTTCTCGATGTTGACGACGAAGACGTGCCGGATCTTGGGGACGTACGCCGAGATCGGCCGGGCAGCGGACGCGGCCGGGGCCGGGAGCGTGGTGGCGGGCTGCGGCGCGGCGTCGGCCGGCGGCAGGACGAGCGCCAGGGCGGCGGCGAACAGCGCCAGGGTCCGCCAGCGAGGTGTGGTCATGAAGGTAGTTTCCATCCCATCCGCAGGGCGAGCTCCTTGAGCCCGCTCCACTCGGCGAACTCGGACCCTCCGGCCTCTGCCTCCTCGGTCGCGCAGCCGGCGGGCGTGACGGGCAGGACGGTGTACGTCGGCGACGTGAGGTCGGGCGGACTGGCGAAGTCGAGGACCTCGGCGAGGTTGCGGGCGGCCTTGTCGCGCGGGGTCAGCGCCTTGAGGCCCCACCGCCACTCGATCATCTTCAGGACCGAGGTGTGGTCGTAGACCCCGTGCGCGACGTGCCCGCGCCGGGCGAGCGGCGAGATGACCAGGGCCGGCACCCGGAAGCCCCGCAGGGAGGTCTTGTGGGAGACGTCGGGCGCGCGGGTCGGGACCACGTGGTCGAAGAACCCGCCCCACTCGTCGTAGTTGATGACCAGCACGGTCTTGTCCCAGCCCGGCCCGGTGCGCACGGCGTCGTACACGTGGTTGAGGAAGGCCTGTCCGGCGCGGACGTCGGCGTGCGGGTGGTCGTCGTTGGAGGTGCCGGACTCCTCGTCGAGGAAGCGCGGGTCCACGAAGGAGACCGCGGGCAGGGTGCCGGCGGCCGCGTCGGTGAGGAACTGGGCGAAGTGCTGGGAGATGTCGAGGTGCTTGTCGTACCAGAGCGCGGTGAAGGGCACGTCGCTGTAGTAGTAGGTGCCGCTGACGCCCTTGCCTGCGAGCCGGTCCCAGATCGTCGTCAGCGTGGACTGGTCGGTGTTGTTGTGCAGCCGGTCGGTCTGGCCCGCGTGCTGGTAGAAGCGGTTGGGGTAGGTCTCCGCCATCACCGCGGAGAAGTACCGGTCGCACGTGGTCCAGTCGCCGGTCGCGTTCGCGAAGAACGGGAGGTCGGACTCCTCGTAGTAGCCGATCGCGAGCTCGTCGTTGCGCCCCGACCTCAACCACCCGTCGGCACGGCCACCGTTGAGCTGGATCCGGCCGCCCTCGTAGGAGTGGTCGGGGTCGAAGAACCCGCAGCTGTCGAACATCGAGAGGTGGTGGGTCGGGTGGCGGACGCCGTACCGGTCGGTGAAGGCGAGCCCGGCCTGCTTGCCGTCGGCGCCGGGCAGCCAGCCCAGGAAGTGGTCGAAGGAGCGGTTCTCCATCATCACCACGACCACGTGCTCGATGCCCGAGTCGGCGGGGGCGGGCAGCGCGGTCGCCGCGTCCGCGGGCCAGAGCCGGGTGGCGCCGGCGGCGGCCAGTCCGGTCGCGCCCGCGGCACCGAGCAGCTGTCGTCGAGACATCGTCACGCAAGCACTATCCGCCCTCGCGACGGCATCGTCACGCTTCTTCGGGAAAACTCGCGGTGAACGTGTCGATTCTCCCGGATGGACGCAGCTAGGGGGTTCCCGCGCCACGCCCACGAGGTCCAGAGGTCCGGCGCGCGGTGTACGTCGTGCTCAGACCGAGTCGATGATCGTCGAGCGGCGTACGTCGTGCTCCTCGGGCGTGATCAGGCCCTGGTCGCGCAGGGACGCCAGCTCGCGCAGCCGCTCGGCCACCGGCGCGACCGCGGGTGGCGGAGCCGCCGGCGCCGTCATCTGTCCGCGCAGGTTGCTGGCGAGGTACGTCGCCTCGAAGCCGTCGTCGCTCAGCAGCGTCATCGCCGTGGCGTCGCCGGTGTCCATCCCCGAGTTGCGGGCCATCCTGCGGGCCGTTGACACCTGCCAGATCGTGAAGGCCACGCCCCCGACGAGCACCAGCACGAAGAGCACGGCGAAGCCCGCTCCCGGCCCACCGCTCCCCGGGTCGGAGAACCCGTCGTCGTAGCTCCGGATCCAGCGCTGCCCGTCCCACGTGCACGTCGGCAGGTCCCCGTCCGCGTTGGGCTGGAGGCACGACTTGGGCGAGTGTGGCGGCTTGTCCCCGTCGGCCGCGACAGCGCCCGGGGAGCCGACGCAGGTGAGCGCCAGGGCGAGCAGCAGACCGATCAGGAGGGCAGCGAGCCGCGACGTCGTCCGAGACATGGGCGGAGTCTAGGGCGACACCGCGCAGCTGTCAGGAGACCGACACCGCCGCGGAGGCGCCCTCGACGGCCTCCATGCCCTCGGCGATCTTCATCGCCTCCTCGATCAGCGTCTCGACGATCTGCGACTCGGGGACGGTCTTGATGATCTCGCCCTTGACGAAGATCTGGCCCTTGCCGTTGCCGGAGGCGACGCCGAGGTCGGCCTCGCGGGCCTCACCCGGGCCGTTGACGACACAGCCCATGACCGCGACCCGGAGCGGCACCTCGAGCCCGTCGAGCCCGGCGGTGACCTCCTCGGCCAGCTTGTAGACGTCCACCTGGGCCCGGCCGCAGGAAGGGCAGGACACGATCTCGAGCTTGCGGGGGCGCAGGTTCAGCGACTGCAGGATCTGGATGCCGACCTTGACCTCCTCGACCGGCGGGGCCGAGAGGGAGACGCGGATCGTGTCGCCGATGCCCTGGCTGAGCAGGGCGCCGAAGGCGGTGGCGGACTTGAT